>JAJZVJ010000092.1 GCA_021845705.1 bacterium | reverse complement strand
GGGACCGAGGGACGCTCTTACCAGCGCGAGCGCCGGGCGCCAGATCACGGAGGCGCCTATATAGCCACCCGGCAGGGCGAAATATTTCAGATGTCCGGCGCGCAGCCAGGTGTCGTTCCGGAAGACCAGGTATTCGGAGCCCCAGATCGCCCCGTCCGCGCCGTAGCCGGTGCCGTCGAACGAAACTCCCAGGAAAGGCCCTTCCAGCCCGTGCTCGGCCGCCACGCTCAGCGCGTGGGCGGCGTGGTGCTGCACCGGTATCTTTTTACCCGGCATAGAGCGGGCCAGGGACGTAGAAACATAGTCGGGGTGAAGGTCGTGCGCGACGAGGACCGGCATGGCTTTAAGCAGGCGCGAAAGGTTGGGCAGGGTCTCCCTGAAAAATTCCTGGTTCCGGGTCTCGGACAGGTCCCCTATGTGCTGGGACAGGAAAGCCTCCGGGCCCCGGGTAAGGCAAAAAGCGTTCTTAAGGTCCGCGCCGCAGGCAAGCACGGCCGCGCCGCCCGAGGCCAGCTTTACGGCCGCCGGGACGAAGCCGCGCGCCCTGCGCGCCAGCCGCAGCTCGCCGCCAGCTTCGTACGCCACGCTGTCGTCGGTCCTGTTATGTATGGGCCGGTCGTGGGAAAGCGTGAAGGAAGCCGCACCTGAAAGCCGCGCTTCCGCTTCCGCGAGGTCTTTACAGATGGGCTCGTCCCGGAAATTGCCCGAGGTCATCACCAGCGGGCCGCTGAACCCTTTACCCCCGAGCAGGGCGAAAAGAGCGGCGTGAAGCGGGGTATAGGGAAGCATAACCCCAAGCTTTGCCAGCCCCGGCGCGGCGGATTCGAATTCCCCCCCGCGGCGGCGCAGCATCACCGCTGGCGCGGCCGGAGATCCCAGCGCGGCCGCCTCAAGTTTTGAGACGCGGCAGTATACGCGGGCGGCGCCGACCGAAGGGAACATTAAAGCGAAAGGCTTGTGGGGGCGGCGCTTCGCCCGGCGGAGTTTCGCTACGGCCTTTGCGCAATCCGCCCGGCAGGCCAGGTGGAAGCCGCCCAGGCTCTGCAGCGCCCCTATCCTGCCGGCTATCAGCAGCGCAGCCGTTCTTGCCAGGGCGGAGGGGCCGTAAAAGGACCTGCCCCCGGTTTGCAGCTTGAGCGAGGGCCCGCATACCGGGCAGGCGTTTGGCTGGGCGTGAAAACGGCGGTCGAGCGGGTCGCCGTACTCCCGCAGGCAGTCCGGGCACATACCGAAACCGGCCATGGTAGTGAACGGCCGGTCGTAGGGGACCGTTTTAACTATGGTATAGCGCGGCCCGCAATTAGTGCAGTTGGTAAAAGGATAAAGATAGCGCCTGTCGGCGGGGTCCAAGAGCTCCCGGCGGCAATCCCCGCAAAGGGCGAGGTCCGCCGGGATAATGGCGGCCGCCGGTGCCTTTCCCCCGCTCTTGGCGATGCGGAAACTTTTTTCGCCGGTGACCGGCAGGCGGGAAGCGGAGATAGAATCTATCCTGGCGGCCGCCGGTTTGAGGCGGGCAAGGTCCTTTACGAAACCCTCGACCGCCTTACTGAAGCCCTCGGCCTCTATCGTTACCCCGGAAGCGTCGTTCTTTACCCAGCCGCCCAGGGAGCGCGCGAGGGCCAGCTTATAGACATGGGGGCGGAAGCCTACGCCCTGCACGACGCCTTTAACCAGTATTTTTTTTCGTACGTTCCGGGACATGGGAATTACTTCCCCGTCACCACCGCGCCTTTCTGATAGTCCAGTTCGCTGCCGAACATGCTGTGCGGCACGAAATAAACCGCGGCGGTAACCACGAAAGCCGCTATAACCCAGAAGCGCACGGCCCGGCCTTTGACATTGGCCCAAAGTGCTATAAGCCAGAAGACCAGCATGATAAGCGTCTTATTGTCGGTCAGGTCATAGCCGAAGGGGAAGCCGGTCCAAGCCTGGCCGAAAGCGAAATACTGCATCAGCGGCCCGAAGATAAAACCTCCGACTACCAGGAAAGCCACATTCGCCGGGATGGAATGTTTTACCGGCTCCAGGCCGAAAGCCGCCGACAGGAAAATGCGCACCGAGAACAGCATGAAGAGGAACATCAGGGCTATATGCGGAATAAGCACGAAGACGGGCACCGCGCCTTTGAAGCGGGTAACCACGGGCGTCTTCGAGAGTTCCAGATCGCCGCCGGCCGTCTTCAGGAAAACCCTGTATTCAAGCTTGCCGGCCGGGGGCTGGTCGGGCAGGGCCCCGGAAAGAAGGCCGTCTTTATAGTCCAGGCCCAGTTTAACCGGCGCGTCGGAAGTTTTGTAGCGCTTCCAGAGAAGGAACCCCTGGAGCGGGGCGGCCGACCTTATTTTTATGACGCAGTCGGCGCCGGCTATGGTGCAGCTGCGCGGCAGCCTGTATGAAACCTGCTCGTCCGGCCCGGGGCTCGCGTGCCCTTTGACCGGGTACGTAGGCCCCGTCATGCGCTGGAACAGGGCGAAGAAGAGGGTGATCAGGAAACTTAAGGCCCAAAGCAAAGGTTTTTTCATATATGTTCTCCCGCTCTCTCAGCAGATCCTGGGCAGCTGCTCGCCTTCCAGCATAAGCATTATCCGCGAACCGCCGATGGACGTCTTCAGGCGCACCTGCGGCTTTTTTTCTTTAAGCATGCGGCCGGCCGCGCGGGCGTTCTTCCCGTAACGGTGAGAACGCAGCGCCTTAAGTATCCCGGCGGCCGCCCCGGGCGCCGCAAAAAGCACCAGTTTTCCCTCGTTGGCCACGTACAGCGGGTCCAGGCCCAGCAGCGCGCAGGCGTTGCGGGCGGCGGAAGACACCGGCACGGCTTCCTCGTCCACCTCAGCGGTCAGGCCGCAGGCGCCGGAGACTTCGTTGAGGACGGTGGCGAGCCCGCCCCGGGTTATGTCGCGCATAGCGCGGACCCCCGGGACCTTGAGGGCCGCTTCCACAAGACCGTTCAGCGGGGCGGCGTCGCTCTTTATATTCCCTTCCAGGCCCAGCCTGTCCCTGGCGTTCATGACGGCTACGCCGTGGTCCGCGAGGTTGCCGCTCACTATTATCACGTCGCCCGGCTTTACGGAGTAAGAGGAAAGTTTCCTCCCGCCGGGGATGAGCCCTATCCCTGAAGTGTTTATGAATATTCCGTCCGCCTTTCCCTTTTCCACCACTTTGGTGTCGCCGGTGACTATTGAAACGCCGGCCTCGTCCGCGGCGCGGCGCATGGAGGCGGTTATCTTTTTAAGCAGGGCGCCGGGGAAGCCTTCCTCAAGTATGAACCCGGCCGAAAGCGCCAGCGGACGGGCGCCTTTGACGGCGAGGTCGTTAACTGTGCCGCAGACGGCCACGCGGCCGATGTCGGCCCCGGGGAATTCCACCGGCGTCACCACATACGAATCCGTGGTAAAGGCGAGAGTGCCGCCCGGGAACCTGACTTCGGCGGAATCTTCTAGCGGGCTCAGCGAAGCGTTAAAGAAACTTTTAAGGAAGACGTCTTCCACCAGTTCGCGGCTCAGCCGCCCGCCGCTTCCGTGGCCCAGGACTATTTTATCAACGGCGGTCATTCGAACCTCCAGCGGCCGGCTTCTTTATGCCGTCGAAGATCCCCATGAACCGCCTGGCCGGGGCCGAGAGCTTGCGGCGGCGGCTGTAAATAAGATAAATGGGGCGCAGGAATTCGGCGTCGGAGATCTTGTGCACGTGCAGGGTCGTCCCCTTCTCATGCTCCCGGATGGAAGAGCTGGGGATAAGGGAGACGCCGTCGCCGGAAGCCACGGCGGATTTGATGGTCTCCAGATTGTCCAGTTCCATCTTGACGCGGGGCTTTACCCCGTGGCGGCGCAGGAAGTTGTCTATATGCCGGCGGGACGGGAAGATCCTGTCCAGGTGGATGAAATCCAGGCCTGAAAGTTCCTTCACGCTTACGGACCTGCGCCCGGCAAGCGGGGAGTTCACGCCGCTGATAAGCACCATCTCGTCGTTCGCGACCGGCAGCATCGCCAGGCCCGGCGCCCTGCGGTAAGGACAGGCCATAAAGCCGAAGTCGGCCCGGCCCGAGGTTATATCAGAATAGATCTGCGAGAACTGGCGGTATTCCACACTGATGCGCGCGCCGTGGTTGGCCGCTATGAACTGCTTTATATAGCCCTGTATGATATAGACCCCGGCGCTGTAGATGGACGAGATCTTGACCTCGTCGTCGGAATGGCCTTTCCCGATGGCGCGGATGTCCTTCAGGGCGCCCTCGTAAACGGAGGCCACTTTCTGGGCGGCCTCATAGAACTTCTTGCCGCAGGGGGTCAGGATTATTTTCCCGCCCTGGCGGCTGTAAAGATTGCATTTAAGTATGAACTCCAGCTTTTTTATCTGCTGGCTGACGGCCGACTGCGAAATATAGTTCAGGTCGGCGGTCTTGGAGAAGCTGCCGGTGTCCAACAGGTCGCGAAAAACCTTAAGCGTTTCTATGTTCATAAATATCAGCCTCCGTACTTGACCCAGGCGGCGCAGGCCCCCTCGGAGGAGACCATGCAGGGGCCGACGGCATTGGACGGCGTGCAGGCCTTGCCGAACAGCCGGCAGTCGGACGGGAGGGCCTTGCCCAGCAGGATCTTTCCGCACAGGCAGCCTTTGGGCTCCGGCGCTTCCGCGTACTTGATCTTGAAGCGTTTAACGGCGTCGAAAGAAGCGTACGCCCCGGAAAAAACGAGCCCGGTGTTTTTAACCGCGCCGATCGCTCTCCAGGAAGCGGCCGAGACGGAAAAAACTTCCCGCATCAGCTTCAGCGCGGCCGGGTTGCCGTCCTGCCGGACGGCCCTGAAATATTCGTCCTCCACGCGCGGCTTGCCGGAGATCACCTGTTTGAGGAGCATGTTAATGCCCGCAAGGATATCCAGCGGCTCGAAACCGGTCACTACGCACGGGACGCGGTATTTTTCGGCCACGAACCTGTAGGGCCCGGTGCCGATTATGGCGCTTACATGCCCGGGGAGCATGAAGCCGTGTATCTTGTTTTCCGGGTCCGAGAGCAGCAGCTCCAAAGCTGGCGGGACAAGTTTGAAGAACGCGGTGGAAGAGAAATTTTTAAGGCCCAGTTTTTTAGCCCTGACCACTGCGCCGCCTATCACCGGGGCCGTGGTCTCGAAACCGACCCCGATAAAAACCACTTCCCGCTCCGGCTCCGCGGCGGCCAGGGCCACCGCGTCCAGGGGAGAATAGACCACGCGGACATCCGCGCCGCGCTCGCGGGCCGAGTGCAGGTCCAGGCCCTTTGAGCCCTTCACCTTCAGCATATCCCCGAAAGTCGTGATAATGATCCCGGGGATAGCGGCCAGGGCCAATACCCTGTCTATATCGCCCTGGGAGGTAACGCAGACGGGGCAGCCCGGCCCTGAAAGCATACGCAGCTCTTTAGGCAGAAGCCCGCGCATGCCGCTCGCCGCTATAGCCATGGTGTGGGTGCCGCATACTTCCATGAAATTGACCCGGCCGCCGGTCTTTGCCGCGGCGGACGGAGCGAGCCGCGCTATCTCCGAGAGCGCCGAAGCAGCCAGGGCGCGGTCGCGCCAGAGCGGAGAGGAGAAGCGGCCCCGCGCGGCGGTCTTCACGGCTTACCCGCCGCGGGCGCCTGCGGGGCGTCGCCGGGCCCTTCCGAGAATATTCCCTTGAAAAGTTCAAGGGTCTTGACCGCTTCGCCCGGGTCAAGCAATTGTATCGCGAAACCGGCGTGCACCAGCACGTAGTCGCCTTTTTTGGCGGCCGGGACAAGGTCGAGCGAAACGGCGCGCTTTATGCCGCTGAAATCCACCTCGGCGCTGCCCTTCTTCATTGAGATTATCCTTCCAGGGACTGCCAGGCACATAAGGTTTCCTTTGTTCTCCCGCCAGACCCGCCTGCGGGCCATAGCCGGCCGGATATAAGTTTTGTTAATACATATTTATTATACCACTTTGCGCGGCTAAGCAAATCCCGCGCCCCCGCCGCACAGGGTCCCGCGCCGCCGCGCCGGCAGTATTTTACGCGCCGCGCGCCGTTATCTTTCTGTTAGTCCGGCTTTTTTGGTATAATTTCCTTTCTGACGTTTACGTTCTTTAAATTCTGGTTGGGTGACTGAGCGGTCAAAAGTAACGGTCTGTAAAACCGTCGGGCTACGCCCTACGAAGGTTCGAATCCTTCCCCAACCATTTCAAATTGACCACGGCAGGCAGCAGCCGGCAGGCGGGGACGGGTGATCTCCTCAATCACCGTTACCCCGCGTGCTTCGTACGGCGGCTACCTGTCAACTTTATGCGCGGGTGGCGGAACTGGCAGACGCGCACGGCTCAGGACCGTGTGACCGAAAGGTCTTATGGGTTCAACTCCCTTCCCGCGCATTAAATTTAAAAGGCTGTCCGCTTTATAGCGGACAGCCTTTTTTATTTACAGCTTTGCTCCAGGATCTTCAGAACGGAAGAACTATAAAGAACGCTTCAGGCCGGACCAGGGAATAGAGGTTTATCAGCGCGCCCAGCGCCAGGAAAGGGCCGAAAGGCATATGCGACATGCGGTCTGCGCGCTTGAGCAGCAGCAGGCTTACCCCGTAGACGGAGCCGAAGAACGAAGCCATGATAACGGCGGTAAAAACGCCCTGCCAGCCGCAGAGCGCCCCTATGCCGCCCATCAGGAAAATATCCCCTTCTCCCACGGCTTCCTTCTTGTAGATCTTCTTTCCCAGCAGCGCCAGAGCCCAGATAAACCCGCCGCCGGCCGCAGCGCCGATCGCGGAGGAGGCCAGGCGCTCCCCCCACCCGCCCTGGAAATACGGGTTTATAAAACTCCCGGCCAGACCCAGCACGAAAAGCGCTATCGAGAAAGCGTCCGAAATAAGCATAGTTTCGAAATCGATCGCGCTGACCACTATCAGCACATACGCGGAGAGCAGGCTGATGCCGAGCCAGCCGGGGGCGCCCCTCCACTTAAAAACGAAGAGCGCCGTCACAAGACCGGTGAGGAGCTCTATGACCGGGTACTTGAGCGAAATACGCTCATGGCAGGAGCGGCAGCGTCCCCCCAGGAGAAGAAAGCTTAGAACGGGAATATTGTCGTAGAATTTTATAGGGGCCCGGCAGCGGGGACAATGCGAGGCCGGAAAGACTATGGACTCGTCCTTTGGGAGACGGGAGATGCAGACATTAAGAAAACTTCCGAACAGCAGGCCCAGCACGAAAGCCATAAGGACTATAAGCATAGTGATATTCTAACAATTGAACGGGGATAAAAAAACCCCGCGCCGTCAGGCGCGGGGTCTTTATTGGCTGTCCTTGGATCAGAAGGTCGACCAGGGGGTAGTCAGAGTAGCGCTGTCGCGGCCCTTTATATCCTCGTGCGTACAGTTCACGACGAAGTTGCCCCAGGTTGCGGCGATCGTCGGGTCGTTGGCGTAGAGCCAGCCGGCGGCGTCGGTAGGCGCGGCCGCGCCCAGCACGGTGTTTATGTCGCCATGGCCGGTACCGGGCAGCTTGGCCACCGGTATTTCGGCTATGTACTTGGCGTTGAGGGTGATGCAGGCCAGCGTGTCGGCCGGGAACCAGCCCTCATTGTCGCCGTAATACACCTGTATGGCGCTGCGTACTGAGGAGAGGGCGCCTTTGGTCGCGCCTTCTTTCGACTTGTTGATAAGGTCGGCGAACTTCGGTATGGCTATGGCGGCCAGAATACCGATGATGGCGACGACTATCATCAGCTCTATCAGGGTGAAGCCCTTTTTATTGTTCTTCATTAATATACTTCCTCCTTAATTTCCCCCCACGGATAATATAATGGATAATGCCCCAGGGGTTTTTGTAAATGTACTAAATAGCGGCATGGTTGTCAATGAAAAATCCCCTTTCGGGGACTTTGCATTCCGCATAAAAAATACGGAGTCTGCGTA
>JAJZVJ010000091.1 GCA_021845705.1 bacterium | reverse complement strand
GGTCTTAAAAGACACCACGCCGCCGGCTTACGTCAACGGCGAAGCGGGCGGGGACCCGGTCTGGCGGAAAACAGGCAGGAATTACAATGTGGATTTCAACGACGCGGCTTCGCAGCTTGCGGGGGCTAAGTATGCGGCCAGGACCGGGCCGAATTACACGGGCACGTTGAAAATAGCGTCCACCGCCATAGCGGGCGTGGCAGGCGCGTCGTTCGCGGCGGACTGGCCGGTGGACTTCGCTTCTCTTGAAGGCGACAACACCAATTATATAAGCGTGGAATTCTACGACGTAGCGGGTAATACCACCACCATAACGGACGCTTTCAGGGTCTTAAAAGACACCACGCCGCCGGCTTACGTCAACGGCGAAGCGGGCGGGGACCCGGTCTGGCGGAAAACAGGCAGGAATTACAATGTGGATTTCAACGACGCGGCTTCGCAGCTTGCGGGGGCTGAATATGCGGCCAGGACCGGGCCGAATTACACGGGCGCGCTGAAAATAGCGTCCACCGCCATAGCGGGCGTGGCAGGCGCGTCGTTCGCGGCGGACTGGCCGGTGGATTTCAACGCTCTTGAGGACGAGGCCACCAACTATATTTCCGTGGAGATATACGACCTCGCGGCCAACACTGCCACCATTACGGACGCTTTCTTCGTGAAAAAAGACACCACGCCTCCTACGGTAAGGGATTATGTGAGCGGCGACGCCGTCTGGCGCAAAGATCCGGGGACCGTTTACAATGTTGATTTTTGGGAAAAAGGCAGCCTGGAGCAGGCGCAGTATTCCATCAGGTCGGAGCCGGGCCAGGCAGGGCTGTTAAGAAAAGACTGGACGTATATAAACTCCTCTCCGATAAACGCGCCGGAGTATACGGCCGACTGGCCCGTGGATTTTTCGGCCCTCGCCGAAGGCCCTGCCACCAACTATATCTCCGTAAGGGCCTGGGACGCGGCGGGCAGCACTTCGGCGCCCGTGGATGTTTTTTACATACAGAAAGACATAACGCTTCCGGCGATAACCGATAACCAGTTCGGCGACGATGCGTGGGTAAGCTCGTCGGGCACGGTTTATAACGTGGACTTTGCCGATTCGGGCGGTTCGCTTTTAAGCAGATTCCAGATAAAGATCACCACCGGCCCGAACCAAAGCGGAACTGTTGTTTCGGACTGGGCCGACCGGGTGGCCGGGATCAACGCCGCGGCTTACAATACCGACTGGGACCTGGGTTTGGCGAACTGGAACTCCCTGGCCGGCGGCATAAACTATGTTTCAGTGAGAGCTTACGATAATGCCGGAAGCGTACAGACGCTGGCCGACGCTTTTTATGTCAAAAAGGACACGCAGCCGCCCGCTATAACGGATAATCAGGCCGGGGACGACGCCTGGCGCAAAGACAATTCGGCGCTGTATAATGTTGATTTCAACGACGCCGGCGGGTCGCTGTTGTCAAAGTTCCAGGTACGCGCGTCAACAAGTCCGGGCGGCGCGGGGCCTTTCTCCCCGGACTGGACCGATAATGTCACCGGCATCAATGCGGCTTCTTATACAGCGGACTTCAGCCTTCAGCCCCCGGTCTTCGGCCTTCTCCAGAGCGGGACGAACTATATAAGCGTCCTTGTTTTCGACAATGCCGGTTCCTCTACCTCGCTGACGGACGCTTTTTATGTTAAAAAAGACACTTCAGCCCCGCAGCTCATAGACAACCAGTCCGGCGCCGACACCTGGCGGAAATTCGGCGGAACCGTCTATGCCGTGGATTTTAAAGACGAAGAGGCCGGGCTTGCGGGGGCGGAATATTCAGCCTGGACCGGACCCGGCCGGAGCGGGATAAACAAGATCTCCTGGACCGGTATCCCGGCAGTCTCCGGTAAATCTTTCGCCGCCGGCTGGACCGTAGATTTTGCGCTGCTCGCCCAGGGGACGAATTATATTTCGGCCCAGGTTTATGACGTCCTGGCCCAGACGACCACGGTGAACGATGTGTTTTACGTGAGGAAAGACAATGCCGGCCCCGTAATAACCGACAACCAGCCCGGCGATACGGTCTGGCGAAACTCCCCCGGAACCGTTTATAATGTGGATTTTGAAGACCTGGAGTCGCAACTTACCACGGTCCAGTATAAAATAACCGGCGCTCCCGGGCAGGGCGGCGCGCTTATAAAAGACTGGACTGATATCGTAACTTCGCTTTCCGGGATCCCCGCCTATACGACCGACTGGCAGATAGACTTTAATGCTCTCTCAAGCGGAGTTACCGGGTATACTTCGGTCAGGACTTATGATATAGCGGGAAATCTGTCGCAGGTCAACGATGTGTTTTATATCTTAAAGGATACGGTAACGCCCACGGTCCAAAATAACGCTCCGGCGGTTTACGGCCCTTACGCGCTGGATCCGGGCGGAGTTTTTGACGTTGATTTTAACGATACGGGCGGCGCAAATTTAAACAACGTCCAATACAGCGTTTCTTCGGGGCCGGCCCGGACGGGAACTCTCGTAAAAGACTGGACAAATATCGCCCTGAACATCGGCGCTACGTATTATGCCCAGAACTGGAGGGTGGATTTCTCGGCTTTGCTCAAAGAGCCGGCCACAAATTATGTTTCGGTCAGGGCTTTTGACTATGCCGGTTCATCAGGCGCCGTAATAGACGCTTTCAGGATTTTCCGTTCTTCCTCTTCCGCTCCCGAGGTTTTCGATTATCAGGCCGGAGACGACGCGTGGCGCAACTCCTCGGGCACGGTTTATAACGTGGATTTCTCGTCGAATTCGGACCACGCGCTTGACTGGTTCGAGGCGCAGGCCTGGTCCGAGACGGGGCAGCTTGGAAACCTTCTCGTGGGCTGGACCACTACCCAGCTAAGTTTAAATACCTCCTATTACGCGGTGGATTGGCCTTTAACCGAAGGCTTCTTCAATCAGATGCGTGAAGGGATCAACTATATCTCGCTGAGGGTCTATGATTCCTCGGCGCCGGCCAATGTGAGTTCGCGCTACGAAGTGTTTTATGTTAAGAAAGACACTACCCCGCCCTCCATTCCCGCCCTTTTAAGCCCGCCCGATAATGCCGGTTTGAATTATGCCGGTATCTCGTTCGACTGGGCCGACTCGGACGGTTTGCAGTCCGGGACTTCAGATTATGAACTGCTGATCGCCACTTCAAGCGATTTTACCACCATAACGGCAAGTTCAAGGCCGGTCGTTTCGCAGGCGGTTATTGCCGGGCTCGCGGAGAACCCGTATTACTGGAAAGTGCGCGCCAAAGACAATGCCGGCAATTACTCCGCCTACGCCTCCACCCGGTTCTTCAGACTAGACCTGGCCACGCCCACAATAACGAACCTGCAGCCCGGCGCGACTTTTTATCAGACCACGAACTCTTACCTGTATAATATCGGTTTCGCGGATTCCGGCGCTTCTTTGCTCTCAAAATTCCAGCTTAAAGTCACAAGCGGCCCGAACCAGAGCGGAACCCTTGCCTTTGACTGGACCGACAACGCCGCCGGTATCAATTCCGCTTCCTACGCCGCCGGCTGGGCGCTGGCCGCCGGCAACTGGGCGTTGCTCAACCCCGGTACTAACTACGCGAGCGTCCGCGTTTTTGATTATGCCGGCAATTCCTCAACGGCTGTGGACGCGTTCACGGTCTGGAAGGACACCATTCCGCCTTTTATAGCGGACAACCAGGCGGGCGACGATAATTGGAGAAAAACGGACCCCGGCCCTGTTTACGACGTTGATTTTAAGGACCTGGAATCTTTCTTCACCACGGCCCAGTACAGGCTCTACGACCAGCCGGGGCAGACCGGGAACCTGATAAAAGACTGGACGTTTGTGGTTTCTTCAACTTTAACACCTTCATACGCGGATAACTGGGGAATTGATTTTGCCGCCGCCAGGGAGGGGGTGAATTACGTCTCGGTAAAGCTTTACGACAGGGCCGGGCTGACTTCAACGTTTGGCGACGTGTTTTACGTAAAAAAAGACACCAGCGTTCCCGTGATAACCGTCAATCAGGCCGGAGACGCAGCCTGGAAGAACGCTCCGGGAACGGTTTACAATATCGATTTCAGGGACCTGGCTTCCGGGCTGACCACTATCCAGTACCAGATCTCCACAACCCCCGCCCAGGGCAGTCCGCCTGTAAAGGACTGGACTAACATCGTTCCAGACCTGGCCGGACAGGCGGAATATCTAAGCGACTGGCCGCTGGATTTCTCGGCCCTTTACGAGGGCGTGACGAATTATATTACGGTAAGGGCTTTTGACCGGCTCTCCCAGGCGACCACCGCGCAGGATGCGTTCTACATACTCAAAGACGTTTCCCTTCCTTCTATAACCGACAATCAGCCCGGAGACGACATGTGGCGGAATTCGGCGGGTACCGTTTACAACGTGGACTTCGCGGATTCCGGCAATTCGCTGCTTTCAAAATTCCAGGTGAAAGCAACCACCGGCCCCAACCAAAGCGGAACCCTGCTGTTCGACTGGACGGACCAGGCAGCCGGTATTAACTCTAATTCGTATACCGCCGGCTGGAGCCTCCAGCCTTCAGCCTTCGGCCTTCTTCAGAGCGGCCTCAACTACGTGTCGCTCAGAGCTTACGACAATGCCGGCAATATAAGGGAGCTGGCCGACGCTTTCTACGTTAAAAAAGATACGCAGGCGCCGGCTGTATCCGATAATCAATCCGGAGATGATGTCTGGCGAAACTCAGGTTCCGCCGTTTATAATATCGGCTTCTCCGATCCTGGCGGGTCGCTGTTGAAGCAGGCGGAGGTGAAGATAACCACGGGCGCGGGGCAGACCGGAACCCTGATCGCGGACTGGACCCCCGTGCTGGCCGGCATCAACGCCGCCTCTTATTCCACTCCCTGGCCGCTGACCTCCGGCCTCTGGCCGCTGCTCGCGCCGGGGACGAATTATGTTTCGGTCAGGGTTTTCGACAACGCGCTTTCCTCAACCGGCGTCACGGACGCTTTTTACGTGAGAAAAGACACGCAGCCCCCCGTGATAACGGATAACCAGGCCGGCGAGTTTCTCTGGCGGAATTCCAATTCGGGGAGCTATAACGTGGACTTCGCCGACGCCGGAGGCTCGCTGCTTTCAAAGTTCCAGGTCCGCGCTTCCACCAGCCCCGGAGGAGCCGGCCCCTTCTCCCCCGACTGGACCGATACCGCCGCCGGGATAAACGCGGGCGGCTATACGGCCGACTGGGGCCTGGGGGCCGGGGTCTGGGACCTGCTGCAAAGCGGGACCAATTATGTATCCGTAAGGGCGTACGATAACGCGGCCTCCTACGCGGAGCTGATTGACGCTTTTAATGTTCTGAAAGATACCCAGGCGCCTTCGGGAACGGCGAACGCGCCCGCATATTCCAATTCCCTGGATTTTAAGGTCGCGTATTCCACCTCTGACGCCGGTTTTTCAACGGTCGATCATGCCGGACTTTACTACACCAGACAAACCGCCGCGCCTTATACCTGGACGCAGTTCGGAACAACTTTCAGCTCAAGCCCCATATCTTTCAGTATAGACCAGGGCGGGACGGTCGGATTTAAAATAATAGCCTATGATAAAGCAGGGAACGTGGAGGAAACGGCTCCCCCTGTGGCCGCGACCGCGCCGGAGTCTTCCACGGTCGTTGACCTCTCGGCCCCGGCCATAACAGATAATCAGGCCGGGGACGACAACTGGCGCGCTTCTTCGGGAACTCTTTACAACGTGGACTTTACCGCGGGCGGCGCGTCGAACCTGGACACGGCGCAGTATAAAATAACCTCAGGCCCCGGCCAGGCCGGAACGATCCTGAAAGACTGGACGGATATAGCCGCCGGCATAAATTCGGCCGGTTACACCGCCGATTGGCAGGTGGATTTCAACGCGCTTAAATCAAGCTTCAGCTACGTGTCGGCCAGGGTCTGGAATCTCTCCGGAACCACTACCACGTTAAACGACGTTTTCTACGTGAAGAAGGACACTTCTCCGGCGGTGATAACCGGCGGCCAGGCCGGCGACGACGCCTGGAGAAAAGAAAACTCCGGAATTTATAATGTTGATTTTGCCGACGACCTTTCGCTCCTGTCAAAATTCCAGGTGCGCGCGTCCACCAGCCCCGGCGGAACCGGCCCCTTCAGCCCCGGCTGGACCGATAATGTCGTTAACATAAACGCCGCTTCCTATGCAGCCGACTGGCAACTGGCCGCCGGCAACTGGCAGCTGTTATTGAGCGGCACCAATTACATTTCTGTCCGCGCGGTGGATGCGGCGGGCAATGCAAGCGAGCTGGCCGACGCCTTTTATGTCCTGAAAGACACCCAGTCTCCCGCCATAACCGATAATCAACCGGGCGACGACGCCTGGCGCGGCGTTAACACCGGCCTTTATAATGTCGGCTTTGCGGACGCCGGGGGCTCGCTGCTGGCGGATGCGGAGGTTAAGATAACTACGGGCGCGGGGCAGACCGGAACTATGATAGCGGACTGGACCGGTGTTTTGACGGCGATAAATTCGGCCTCTTATTCTTCCGGCTGGCCGCTGACCACCGGCCTCTGGAATCTGCTCCAGGGCGGAACCAATTACGTTTCCGTCAGAACCGTGGATTACGCCGGCTCCACTACCACCCTGGCGGACGCTTTCTACGTGAAAAAAGACGCCGCCGGCCCGCAGATTACCAATAACCAGCCCGGGGACGATACCTGGAGAAACACAAACACCGGGATTTACAATGTGGATTTTCGGGACAGCTTGTCGCTGCTTGATAAATTCCAGATCAAAGCCATGTCGGGCCCCGGCCAGACCGGAGCCCTCGTTTTTGACTGGACGGATAATGTAACCGGCATTAATTCCGCTTCCTATACAACCGACTGGAGCCTTCAGTCCCCGGCCTTCAGCCTTCTGCAAAGCGGAACTAACTACATCTCGATCAGGGCTTTTGACAATGTCGGGAATACCACGGATCTGATCGACGCCTTTTACGTAAAAAAAGACACTATAGCGCCGGCGAGCACTGTCAATCAGGCGGGGGATCCGGTCTGGCGGAACGCGAACACCGGGGCTTACAATGTGGATTTTGCGGACGAGGGCGGCGCCCTGCTTTCAAAATTCCAGGTCAGAGCCGCCACAGGTCCCGGCCAAACCGGCGCTCTCGCCTTTGACTGGGCGGATAACATTACGAATATTAACGCCGCCTCCTATACGGCCGACTGGGGGCTCGCCGCCGGTAACTGGGCGCTGCTCTTAAACGGCACCAACTATATTTCCGTCCGGACTTTTGACGCCGCGGGCAATTCCTCAACGACTGTCGACGCTTTCTTTATTCTGAAAGACACCATAGCGCCCGGCGCCATAGCCGGTCTTTCGGCGGCGACGGGGCTTGAGGGGGAGCTGAATATTTCCTGGACGGCCCCCTCCGACGACGGCGCGGGCGCGGAAAAGGTTTCGTCTTACGTGGTAAAAGTTTCCTCGACCGGGCCGATAGACGCGGTCAGTTTTGACACTTCAACGGCATATAACCAGTCCTGGGTTCCGGCCGGTCCCGGAGTTCTGGAGGAGAAGATCTTAAGCGGCCTTCAGGCGAACACGCCTTATTACGCGGCGATAAAGTCAATAGACAAGGCGGCCAATATTTCCGGGGTCTCGAACGCGCCGATAGCTAATTCGGGGCCTGATATCACCGCGCCGGGGAACATAACCACCCTGACGGCCCAGACGGGGGCTTTTGAAGGGCAGGCGGACCTGGCCTGGACCGCCGTGGGCGACAACGGCGTTTCAGTGGGAACGGCAGCCGCGTATGAAGTCAGGTACAGGACGGATGCGGCCATAACCTCCGTCCCTCTCTGGGACGGAGCCAACATCTATACCCAGGCCTGGCCTCCGCTCGGCGCCGGGGAAGCCGAAGCTAAAACAATAAGCGGTTTAACTCCCGGCGGAACGTATT
>JAJZVJ010000090.1 GCA_021845705.1 bacterium | reverse complement strand
TTTCCATAGGGAAAAAGACCGCGCGGCAGCTTCAATTATCCCAAAATAGCCGTGTTGACACAAGGCGGAATTTCTACTAGACTCTCCCTATGAGGACAAAAATTCTTACTTTACTCATTTTTATAGCGCTGCCGGGGGTCGTTCTGGCCGGGGAAGCCAGGATCCTGTCCCTGAGCGGAAACGTGGAAGTCCGGCCGTCCCGGGACGGGCAGTGGGCCTCCGCTAAAGCGAACATGGAGATAGCCGAAGGCGGCGGCATACGCACCGGGGCGGACGGCGCCGTGGTGATGCTGATGCCCAACAAGACCAAGATCTGGCTTAAGGAAAAATCCAGCCTTGAGGTGGAACAGCGCGAGACCCTGGCGTCGCGCCTGGCGCTGATCTTCGGGCGCATCAAGGTGCGCGTGCCGCACCTGCTCCGGAAGGAAAAATTCGAGGTGCGCACCCCGGCCGCCGTCTGTGCCGTGCGCGGCACCGAGTTCACCATGGGCTCCACCGAGGACGGGAAGATGGACCTGCAGGTCCTGTTCGGCGAGGTTAAGCTTAAGTTCACTATTCCGCCGCAGAAGGGCGGCACGGACTTCTATATCCCCCAGGGCCAGGGGATAGACTCCCCGGAGGACGGCAAAGCCGCGAAGCCTGTACTGCTTACCGCCAAGATAGAGCGCGAAGCCCTTGAGAACTGGAACCCCGGGCTGAAACCTGACGAACGGCTGAAAGGCCTGCAGGAGAAGGAGAACGACAGGGCCCAGATAAGAAGTTTCGCGCTCGCCACCGCTAATTCCGAGAATTCGGTGAAGAGCTTCCTGAACGTGGTGAAAGAGTCCGACCTGGAGGCCGGCCGCACGCTGACCGACGTGCACGGCAACCTGGTGCGCGTGGACCAGCGCATGATCAGGCCTGATCCGAACGAAATACAGTTCTTCAACCTGGTAAAACGCCCGGTCTACAGCGACCATAACGCCTCCGTTGCCAACGGCGGGTTCATGTATAACGGCGCGCAGGGAGTTACGAACCGCCTGGACTATATGCAGATGACCATGGCTTTCAGCAGGGACCTGCCGCAGCGCATAGAGGAATGGCCGTCTTTCTTCAACAATAATTCCATTAAGCCTTCCTGGGCTTCTTTCGTGATGGCCAACCGCACCGACGCCAGCGAGATATTTTTTATCGCCCAGGGCTATAAATATGACGCCCCCAGGGATATGCTGGTAAATAATCCCTGGGTGCTTGATTATGACGGTGCTGCTCCTATGCTAGCCAGCAATACTGATGATAGGAATGTGATATTAACGGGGGTCCTTAAGAATGATACTGGACACGGCATTTCAGCTATAGACGGTCTGAATAGGATAACCAACCTTCAGGTGCATGGAGTAAACGGTGTGGGCGGTTTAACTTACACGAACGCGGCACGTACCTCGGATACCGGTATAGCTGTGGGAGGCGGCGGTGGCAACGTGGTCTGGGCGATCAAGACCGCCAACGCCGTCAGCTACTCCGAGCCTAAAAACAGGGCCGCGAACGCGCCCCTCGTGCAATACCAGGCCGATATGTACGATGTTGGCAATGCCCACACGGCGTATATGTGGTCGGCGAAAGAGAACTATGTGATAGGCAACGATGGCGGGATAAAGACAGCCGGCGATTTCACCAGCTCTTCCTCCGACCCGTTCACTCTGCTTAAAAGTATCGCCCTTGAAAGCGTGATGTATATCAAGCAATCGAAGACCACCTCTCAGAATGTCTCCACACCTGGTACCATCACAAGCAACGCCCTGGCGAAGGCCGACATAAGCGATACGGATTACTTCGCTTATAAAGGCGCCGGCACTAACATAGACCTGGTGTTCATCCCGGACCTGATGGTGGCCGCGGTACAGCGCATGCTGCCCGCTATTACTAATCTCAAGAACTGATGAAGGAACAAAAAATGAAAAGGCTGATATTGACCTTTTTGGCGCTTTTTATTGTAAATAGCCCTGCCTTCGCCAGTATAGACTGGCAATCCAAGGGCATGCAGATAGCAGGCGAAATTGTAGCCAACCCGGCCGGTTTCTTCTACGACTTCCAGCAGGACCTGGAAGCCACCACCCCGCTGCCTCCGGGTAAAAGTTTCGGCATACAGACCGGCCTGTTCCCTACCACCATACCGCTTACCTTCACCAACGTGTCCGCCAAGTACCGCCTGCACGCCGAGGGCCGCATAGCCCCGGGTGTGCCGCAGTTCGACCTGATAGGCGGCTACTGGAACATGCTGGCCGCCCAACTGGCCACAAAGAACTCGCAGACCATAGACAGCGCCAGGTTCGGCGGCTACTACCTGGGCGCTATAATGAGCACCTCGGTAAGCCCGCGCGTGCGAACTTTCTGGGGCTACAAGCACAGCCAGATGCGGGCCAAACTCGACTTTAAAGCCGGCCAGCAGCCGGAACTTCTGGGAACCAGGGTGAACAGCTTCGATACCGGTTTCAAGGACGACTTCTTTATAGCCGGCATAGAGACCCCTAAGGGAATAAGCAAGCTGTGGAGCATACAGCTTAATTACGGCCTGAATACCCAGACCTTCTCAAGCAAGGTGAGCTGGTACGGAAAGTATTTCGAGCTGGGCCTCAATATCTTCCCCGAGGGCGTGCTGGTGGTGCACCCCGTGTGGAATTTCCACCTTAACTTTTAAGGAAGAAAAAGATGAAAAAATTAATTTTGAGCGCTTTAATAGCGGCGGGTACGGCGGGCGGGCTGCACGCCGCCGTGGCCGAGGACTCCAGGATCTTCACGCCGTTCTTCGACATGACCATGGGCGAAGCGGCTTTCCTGCCCTCCAAGGGCAATATCTTCAGCGGCGGCAACATAAACACACAGGTGGGCCTGCTGGCCAAGGTAACGGAAAAGGACCACATCTTCGGCCTGTATAACTTCAACTATGCCGGCCAGGGCTTTGCACCCCAGGACTCGAAGCAGTTCACGGACCGGTCCATGTCCCACGGCTTCAACATAGAGTACCGCCGCTCCATAACGGACAGCATCCGGCTGCGCCCGGGCGTAGCGGTGACAAATGAATACAGCCGCACCGGCGCCAACGAGGCCTGGAAGAACGGGCTTTACAACATGAACTCCGTCGGCGGCCAGCTGGCTGCGGACTATACTTTTAACGAGGAGAAGAACGGCTGTGTAACGGCGCAGTATCTTTTCCGCACCGTAAAATTCCCCAACTACACCGATCTGCTGAGAGAATTCCAGAACCCTAACCCTGCCAATACCGCCAGCGTGAACGGCGGCATTGAGGACCAGACCATGGGCCAGTTCAGCGTAAGGCCTAACTGGGACCAGTTCTTCGGCGGGCTGACCTATACCGTGCAGAACTATGCTAACCAGAAAGTAGTTGAACTTACCGGGGTTTACGGCAATACCAAGCAGCGGGACAGCAGCACCATGCTGGACTTCGGCTTCCGCCAGACCCTGTGGATCTTCGAACTGTCGCCGATGGTCTCCTATACCATGCATTCTTCCAATCAGAACTTCATGCTGTACAAGTCCCTGGGCGATACCAGCCCGCAGTTCGGCGCCAAATATTATGATTTCAAGGAGATGGCGCTCAGCGTCCCCCTGGACCTGAACATCACCAGCAAGTGGGCCGTAGGCGGCGCCATAAACCTGACCCGGCGCGCCTATGACAAGCGCATGGCCCGCGACGCCGACAATAACTTCACCGCCGCGAAGCAGGTAAATACCATGACCACGCTTACGGGCTCCATACGCAAGCGCATAAACGAAGTGGCCATGGTGCGTCTCTTCGCTTCCATAATGGTGGCGAGCTCGAACAATAAATTCGAGAGCTATATGCCGTATAACTATACCGGCAACAGTTTTGGTTTGGCTTACCAGTTGTCTTATTAAGGCCGCAGGCAGGGGACCGGGGAAGTCCCCGGGCCCTGTTTTCCCTTCCGAAACAAAATAGACATCCGTGTCTGCTTTAATATCTGTAATAGATCTTTCGGTTCAAGAGCAGGTCATAAGCGACCAGGAGCATATGCCGGTTGGTTTTCCGCGATTCCTGTCTTTATTTTTTTCCATGCTGTGCTTAACCGCGCCGGTGGCGTCTTTTGCCTCCGGGCCCGGGACCAGCGCCGCCAATTTCCTTAAGATCCCGGTGGGGGCCCGTGAAACTTCCCTTGGGGGGGCATTCAGCTCCGTCGCCGATAACGCGGACGCGGTTTTTTACAACCCGGCGGGCCTCGGGCTGCTTTCGGTCCCGGAGGTTTCCTACGCGTATAACAGTTATTTGACCGGGGTCTCGCAGCAGTGGCTGGCGGCCTCCTACCCGGCAAAACGCGGCGCATTCGCCCTCGGGTTCAATTACCTTAACGTAAAGCCTTTTGATTCCTACGATAACTCCGACAACAGGACCGGTTCCGTGTCCGCCTACGACATGGCGGCCTATTTAGGCTACGGCGGGCGCCTTGGAAGCGGTTTGGCCGGTCTTCCCTCCCTGCGCTACGGCGCCGCGGTCAAGTTCATTTCCGAAACTCTCGATACCAGCAAGGCCTCGGGTTACGGCCTGGACGCCGGCCTGCTTATACTTCCGAATATTAAAAATCTCGCCTTCGGCCTGGGCGTAGAGAACCTCGCCTCGAGCAGGATAGAATTCATAGATACAGGGGCCAGGCTGCCGCTGAAGTTCAAAACAGGCGTCTCTTACCTGGCGGGCCGGCCCGGAGGCGCGGCGACGGCTTTGCTTTCCCTGGACCTGGATTTCCCGCAGGACGGGAAGAACTATTTTTCGGCCGGGCTGGAAAACACTCTTTACGGCGCTTTGTCGCTCAGGGCCGGGTACAGTTCTTTCGGGGACGTCTCCAGCGGCGTCAGTTTCGGCCTTGGCTTCAGCCTGCCGCGGCGCGGCGGCCGGGACATGCGGCTTGATTATTCTTACGGGGCGTCATACGACCTCGGGAATATCCACAAGTTCGGTTTCTCGTGCAGGTTCGGGGAAGCGGAAAAGGCCCCTCCGGCGGGCAAACCCGCGGCCGCAAAGCCGGCGCCGCCGTCCGTGCAGAAGACGACCGCGGCCGCGAATGGCCCCGATACTGTTTTTGAGCGGCAGCTTAACCTGCTTTACGGTGACAATCCCGCGGAGTCGCGCGCCGCGGCGGAATACCTGGCCGGGACGGACAACCCGATAGTGACGGAACATTTTATCGCTCTGCTTTCCTCCGGCAAAACCGGGTGGAAGCTCGCGGCGGTGCACGGGCTCGGGCTCCGGAAGGACAGCCGTTCCCTGAAGGCGCTTGAAGGCGGCCTGACCGACGAGGACCAGGAGGTGCGCCGGCAGACAGCCGTGGAATTGGGGCGGCGCGGGGAAGCCGGCTCGGCCGCCGGGCTTATGGCCGCGCTCAAGAACGAGGAATCTGACAGCGTGAAAAGCGCCATAATAGAGGCTCTGGGCAAGCTGCCGGCCCCGGGGCGGCAATAGGCTCAATATGACCGAAATGAGAAAATATTTAACTGCGCGCCTTATCTCCGTCTGCATGCTCGCTTTCGGTCGGCCGGTTTCGGCCAATAACGCGCTGACCGGCGGCTCTTTCAGCGTGCCGGTGCTGGTCACGCTTTCCGGCGGGGCTCCCGCTTCCGGCGGGGCGCTGTCTCTGGCCGGGTTCAATATGGGGGGGCCGACCGACTCGGCCGCCAGCCTTACCGGCGGAGTTTTCAGCCTTGATACCGGGGCCGCCCCGGCCGTCATAATTTCCGGGACGGCCAAGGCCGGCCTTGGCGAGGCGCATTGCTACCCTGTCCCTTTCAAGCCCTCGGAAGGGCACGTTAAGATAACGTTCACCGCTCTTACCCGCGCGGCGCGCGTGCGCATTTACACCCTCAGCGGCGAGCTGGTCCGCACGCTTGATAAGTCCGATCCAGGAGATTCTATCGAATGGGACGTTAAGAACTCCCGCGGCGAGAACGCGGCCAGCGGCGTATATTTCTTTACCGTAAAGAACGCCGGCCAGACGCGTACGGGGAAGCTGATGATAATCAGGTAGGCGGCGGGCGGATTTGGCGGCAGCGGGAATAAAGCGCCCTTTCGGCATGGCGCTGAATACAGACCGGAGATATTCTTTATGAAAAAACACATGCGCTTTTTATTTCTGACCTTTATCCTTTATCCTTCAGTCGCCGGACTTTCTTATGCCGGCGCCCCTCTAAAGATAAACTTCCAGGGGCGGCTTGAGCAAAGCGGGCAGCCTGTGGAAGGCGCTAAAAACTTCACGTTCAAAGTGTACGACGCTTTATCGGGCGGGAGCCTGGTCTGGACCAGCCAGGCTGAGAGCGTGGCCGTGGCTAACGGCGCTTTCAGCGTGGTGCTTGAGACCGGGACCACGGTAAACCTGTCCACCGCCGCTTTCGCCGGCGCCCGCTACGTTGAAATAACCGTGGACGGCGTACCGCTGTCCCCGCGGCAGGAGATAGTGTCGGCGCCGTACGCTATGGTGGCGCAGGCCCTGTCTTCCGATGCCGTTATCTCGCTTTCCAACCTGGAAAAAGACCCCTCCGCGCCTTCTACCATAAACACCTCCACCAACGCCGTGGACTGGACGCAGCTGAAGAACGTGCCGGCGGGATTCGCGGACGGGCTGGACGATACTCTGGCGGGGGGCTTGTCCACCGGGGCTATCACCTCCGGTAAATTCAGCGACGACCGGGTTTATATAACTACAGGCGCTTTTTACGGCGGGTTCAACGGGGCGGACCAGCTGGTAAAGCTGGACGGTTCCGGCAAGCTTACCGCGCTGGACGGGGCGGCGCTTACGAACGTGAATTCAGCCGCCATGGGCGCCTTAGCCGCTTCCACCGGAACTTTGACGGTAAACCTTGCGGCAGTGGCCCTTTCTACAGGCCCGCTGGCTAATTCCGGCAACTGGAGCGGGGCCCTGGGGGTGGGGGGAGCCATGACTTTGCCAATTAAGACCATAACCGAAGCCGACAGACCATATACGGTAACCGGGAATGACAGCACAATTGTAGTCGACGCATCGGCACAAGTCGCTGAGTATATAATTAATTTGCCGAGCGCGGTCGGCATTGCCGGCAGAATTTATACCTTTAAGCGGGTGGATGACCCCATAGCTGATGCGTTAGCTGTCACAATTACCCCGGCTTTAGCACAGACAATTGACGGCTTTCCTACCTTGCAGCTTGTCGCGATGAAGTGGGTCTCCGTGGTTATACAAAGCGACGGGAGCAACTGGCTGATCCTGTCGGGATACGATGTGGCCTTTTAGGAGCTCCGCGGCGGCGGGCGGAGATGTCCCGCCGGAGGTTTTAAACGACACCCTGCCTGATTTATTTATATAATTTAACCTTGGTGCGCGGCTGCCGGCCGGCTTTGTGACCTGCCAGCCGCTGTGTCCGCGGTTGCGGTCTACCTTTTAATTCTCCAAGGAATATTAAATGTACCTTAAAGCGCTTGAAATCTACGGTTTTAAATCTTTTGCCAACAAGGTCAAGCTGCCGCTGAAACCCGGCATAACCTGCATAGTGGGGCCCAACGGCTGCGGCAAATCCAACGTGGTGGACTCCCTGAAATGGTGCATAGGCGAAATGTCCTGGAAATCCCTGCGCATGCCGTCCATGATGGACGTTATTTTCGCCGGGACCACCAAGCGCCAGCAGCTGAACATGGGCGAAGTGGCCATGACCTTCGATAACGAGAGCCGCAAGCTCCCGCTGGATTTCAGCGAAGTCACGGTTACCCGCAAGATCTACCGCTCCGAGGAATCGGAGTATTTCATCAACAAGGTGCAGTGCCGTCTTAAGGATATCCGCGAGATGTTCCTGGACACCGGCATAGGCACCGACGGCTACGCCATCATAGACCAGGGCGAGGTGGAGCACATGCTCAGCACCACCGCCGAACAGCGCCGCGAGCTTTTCGAAGAGGCCGCCGGCGTCTCCAAATACAAGGC
>JAJZVJ010000089.1 GCA_021845705.1 bacterium | reverse complement strand
AGACGGTACACTGCTTGCCCCCGGCTTTTACCGCCAGGCTGAGGATGTGCTTTGATCCAGCGGCTGCCAGTCAGGAATTTAAGCGCCCTGTCCACTTGGGTCGGGTTCAGGTTCAGTAAGGTCTGGATCTGGCCAAAGCGAAGTCCGCCGCGCTGGTATAAAGCTAGCAAGATCTGCAGGGGGTCTCTGCGGTTTAATAACTCAATGATCATGTTTATATTATACTTACAATATGTAAGTATGTCAAGAGCGGGGGTTCTGGTGTATATCTGGGTGTCTGCTCCGCTTTTAAATCGGTGATCTTACCGCGATAGCGGTTGGCAGATCGGATGGATTTGCGGGATAATGGGATTAATCTTAAATTGTTGCCTGCTATAATATCGGTCTGCCTAAAAAATCCAGCAAGGAAAAGATAGAGTTCAAACCGGGCTATATCTCTATTGCCGATGCGCAAGAGGATACAAACAATTTTTTCATGAAGGCGGAACAAGTTCACCCGAACTTGCTGGCTGGCATGGAGCCGGATGAGTATCTTAAACTTAAAAAGCGGACCGCGAAGGAGGTGTCGGGAAGGATGAAGGGCGGACGCGTCGCCGTAAAGGACCTGGCCTACGCGCTATGCTATGCAGCCGCGTCGTTTCAAGATGGTCACACCAGTATCAGATACTACGGCGCGGGAAATTTCTCGCTGCGGTTCTCGCTTAAGCGGACGTCAGGCGGGGCGGCCGATAGCCTCAGTTGTAATGTTGACGGCGTGAGCTACGCCTGATAGTGCGCAATAATAATACGCTTGCATACAAGACCGACGGGCAGGCGCTGGCCGCAAACGAGAAGTATTTTAAGCTTAATATGGGCGGCCGCGCCTTGGCAATCACGCTGAATTACGCCTTCGCCGCTTGGTGGAAGTCAGAAAAAGACGCGCAATTTCTGTACGAATTTATCTGTCGATCTCGTGCTCCTCTTTTCCGGGCCGCCAAAGATAGCCGTTGTTGCGCCGCGTGCCGCTTGATATAATAGGCTTTAGCGTAGCAGGGAGGGAAAATGGCGAAAATACTTATTATCGACGACGACCCCGATATAGTGGAGTCGATGCGCATCATACTGGAAAGCTGCAAGCACAAGGTGTCCGTGGCGGTGAACGGCGAGGAGGGGATAAAGGCGGCGAAAGCGGCCAAATACGACCTGGTGATCCTCGACGTGATGATGGAGACCATGAGCACCGGTTTCGAGGTGGCCAGGACCCTGCGGGCCAGCCGCGAGAATAAAACCGTCCCCATCCTGATGCTCACGGCTATTAAAGAAAGCACCGGGCTGGATTTTAACAGCGAGGTGGGCGACAAGGACTGGCTGCCGGTGAACGCCTACCTTGAAAAACCGCTTAAGCCAAACGAACTCCTGGTGAAAGTGGAGTCCCTGCTAAAGAGCGCGGTCCACAAGGGGAAGTGACGCTTTGAAAGCCGCCTCCCCGCCTTACGGGCTGACGGGAAGCCTCTACTGGCTTATCCGCCTGCGTTGGTTCGCGGTGGGCGGGGTGGTCTTTACGGCCCTCTTCGCGGACAAGGCGCTGGGGATAAAACTTGATTACGGCGCGCTTTATTCCATAGCGGCCGCTTTGGGCGTATATAATCTTCTCTTCCTTCTGTACCTTAACCGGGTCCGCGCCGCCGCAGGGCCGGACCTGCCGGTGATCACCAACCGCCTGGCCAACGCGCAGATCCCGCTGGACCTACTCAGCCTGGCGGCCCTGCTGCACTTCTCCGGCGGGCCGGAGAACCCTTTCGCTTATTACTTCGTCTTCCATATGATAATAGCGAGCATCCTGCTCACGCGCCGGGCGAGCTACCTGCAGGCCGCGTTCGCCTCTATACTTTTCCTGGCCATGGCCGGCCTGGAATACAGCGGCCTGTGGGCCCACCATTGCATAAACAAAGCGGGGCTCTGCTTCCTCGGGGCCGGGCCGCTGCCGCTGCTGGGCTCGGCGGCGGCTTTGGTCAGTACGCTGTTCATAGCCGTTTACATGGCCACCTCCATCTCCCTCGAGCTCCGGAAGAAAGAGGCTACGCTAAGGGCCGCCAACCTGCTGCTGGAGGAAAAGGACGAAATAAAGAGCAATTACGTCCTGCGCGTCTCCCACGACGTTAAAGAACACCTGGCGGCTATCCAGGCCTGCCTGGACCCGGTGCTGCACGGCCTTACCGGCCCGCTGGTTCCCGCGCAGGAGGGGCTGATACGCCGGTCTTACGCCCGGACGGAAAAACTGCTGGTCTTCGTAAAAGCGCTGCTTGAGATAACCCGCCTGAAGCTGAGCAAAAGAATGGAGACCGGGCCTTTTTCCCTTCTGAAAACGGCCGAGAACGCCGTGCGCCTGGTAGAAGAGAAGGCCGCGGATAAAAAAATTTCGCTCACCTGGTCCGTGGATAAAGGCGCCGACCTTATTACCGGCGCTCAGATCTATATAGAGGAAAGCATCGCCGGTTTTCTCGCCAATTCCGTAAAATACACCCCCGAGGGCGGCAGCGTGGAACTGCGCGTGACCGACGAGGGGGATAAAGTAAAGATACGGGTCACCGATACGGGGATGGGCGTCCCCAAGGACGACCTGCCGCACCTTTTTGAGGAATTCTTCCGGGCCAAGAACGCTAAGGCCGCGGAGCGGACCGGCACCGGCCTCGGCCTCTCCATAGCCAGGGCCGTGGCCGAGAAGCATAACGGCAGCATCTGGGTGGAATCCCAGGAGGGCAAGGGCGCTTCTTTCTACCTTGTCCTGCCTAAAAGCGTTCCCGGGCCCGGGGCCGCGGGCAGCTCAGTTAAGGCCTGAATACGCCCGCCGCAGTTTGCTGACCCAGAGCGCTATCTCCACCAGGTCCAGGTCCGTTATCTCCGGGAAGCGACAGGCCGCGGCCAGGGATTTCACCGTGGCGCCTTTCCCCTCGAAGCGCAGCAGGGCAATTACGACGCCGCCGTAGCGCACCTCGTAAGCCGGGGCGCCGCTGTTGTAGAAGTCCGGCCAGTTCAGCGCCCTGTAGATATAGGCGGTAAGCGCGCCGGTCTTGCTGGCGCGGTAGCTCTCCGTAACCCACTCTTTGACGGTCCATTTCATAACCCCTCCTTTCCCCTTGCCGCGGATGTCCGCAGAGATATCGTAGCAGACGAACCCGACAAGGGGCTGTCGGGTTGCAAAAGCGTATTTTTTAAACTTCAGGCGGGGCTCTTTTTTATACAATTTGACTAGAAGCCATCCCAAAGCCGCGTTTTCGGGCGCGGAGAGGTTTTTGAACGGTTTCTATAGACGACCGGAGGCTGAATGTTCAAACTGCTGGTTTCCATCTGCGTTTTCCTGCTGCCCGCGGTCCTTTCCGCTTCGGAGGAAGCCAAAGACCCGTATATGAACGCCCTGGTAAAGGAACTGGACCGCTCTTTCACGGGCCTGAAGAACGCCGAAAAAACGCCTCTTTATTACCTGGGCTACGAACTCACCGTCTCTAAATCGCATTATCTCGCCGCTAAATCCGGCGCCCTGGACACGGATTCAGCCTACAACACCAATACGCTAGATATAGACATGCGCGTGGGCGCTATGGCCCTGGACAATACCCACCAGGGGAAAGGCAGCATGGCCTGGGCGAACTACTCGCAGTCGCAGGACCTGCCCGTGGCGCTTGAAGGCGACGAGGACGCTATCCGCGCCCGGATCTGGGAATATACCGACAGGGCCTTTAAAAAGGCGGAGGAGAACTTTACCAAGGTAAAGATGAACAAGGCCGTCACCGCCGCCGAGGACGACCCCTCCCCGGATTTTTCTACCGCCCCGGCGGAGCATTTTTACGAGACCGTCACCCTCCCGGAACCGGACCTGGGTGCCTGGACGCAAAGGCTTAAGGAGCATTCGGCCCGGCTGGCGGGATACAGTTATATCTATGACTCCGGCGTCTACCTGCAGTACGAGAATGAGAACCGCTACCTGGTGAACAGCGACGGGACCCGCGTTAAGACGGGGAATAATTACATCACTCTTACCTATTACCTGACCAGCCGCACTACCGACGGTATGGAAATAAGCCGCGGCGAACACTACAATACCGATACCTTCGAAGGCCTGCCCTCGGTAGAGAAAGTGAACGCGGATATGGACCGGTCCATCCTGGAGCTGAAAGCTTTGAAAGAAGCACCCGTAGTGGAGCCCTACAGCGGCCCCGCTATATTAAAGGCGCGCGCGGCCGGGGTGTATTTCCACGAGATCATAGGCCACCGCCTGGAAGGGCACAGGCAGAAGCTCGAGGACTCCGGCCAGACCTTCGCCAAGAAGGTGGGGCAGAAGGTCACTTCGGAGATAGTTTCTCTTTACGACGACGCCACGCTGCGGGATTTCCGCGGCACGCCGCTGCGGGGGTATTACCGCTACGACGACGAGGGCGTGAAGGCGCGGCGCGTCACCCTGGTGGAGAACGGCGTGCTGAAAGGCTTCCTGATGAACCGCTCCCCCATACGCGGCTTCCCGGTCTCCAACGGCCACGGCCGGCGTTCCTCCGGGCTGCCCACGGTGGCCCGCATGGGCAACACCATCATGAAGGCTTCCGTAACCACCACCTACCCGGAGCTGCGCAAGCAGCTGCTGGACGAATGCAGGAAACAGAATAAACCCTTCGGGCTTATCTTCGAGGATATCTCCGGCGGTTTCACTAATACCAACCGCGGCGGGGCGCAGGCTTTCAAGGTGCTGCCGCTCATGGTCTACAAGGCTTACACGGACGGCCGTCCGGACGAGCTGGTGCGCGGGGTGGACATAGTGGGCACGCCCATAACCAGTTTCGCCAAGATACAGGCCGCCGCCGACGACGACGCCGTGTTCAACGGCACCTGCGGCGCCGAGTCCGGCTGGGTGCCGGTCTCCTCGGTCTCCCCCAGCGTGCTGATAAGCGAGATGGAAGTGGAAAAGTCCCAGAAATCCCAGCAAAGACCGCCGGTGCTGAAACCGCCGCTGCACGACAAGGATATCCCGGCGCCTCCCCAGGAGCCCGGCGCGGCCGGCGGCAAATAAGGATAAAGCCCATGAAAAAAACTATTATTACGGCTTTGATCCTCACCGCGGCGCTGGCGGCCGCGCGCGGCCTTAGCGCGGCGCCCCCGGCCGGGGACAAGGTCTTCTCGGCCATGAAGGACGAAATGCTGCGCTCCATGGGCAAACTTAACATGGACAACCTGGGCAAGCCTTATTTCATCTCCTACCACGTGGGCGACGGCCATGCTTTCAGCGTGGTGGCGGATTTCGGCGCGGTGGAAAGAATGAACTCGTCGGACTACCGCCGCCTTAAAGTGGACCTGCGCACGGGCTCCCCAAAGTTCGACAATACCCATTACGCCCCCAGCGCCTGGGAAGGCTACCGCGCCGAAACTGACTGGAATATCTCGCTCGACGATAATTACGACGCGCTGCGCTTCGCCCTCTGGTCCGCCACGGACAAGGCCTATAAAAAAGCCCTCGAGACGCTGTCCAAGAAGAAAGCGTTCGTGGAATCAAAGAACATCGCCGAGCTTTACGACGACATGACCCCCCAGGCCCCTTACGAACTGTACCGCCCCGCCACGGCGGAGCGCCTTAACGAGGACCTTTGGCGCGATAATATACGGAAAGTCTCGGCCGTGTTCCTTAAATACCCGGAGGTGAAGTATTCCCGCGTAAGCCTGTACTTCAATTCCGGCGGGGTGCGCTACCTTAACAGCGAGGGTTCGGCCTACCGCCAGCCTTCCTGCGAGGGCGTGGTGTCCATCGCGGCTTCGGGCTACGCTTCCGACGGGTTCCGCGTCAAGGCCTCGCATAACTACGACTTCTGCCTGGCGAAGGACGCTCCTTCCCTCGACGCGCTGCTGGCCGAGGCCGGCGAGATAGGCGCGGAGCTTACCCGCATGAGCAGGTCGGAACCTATAAAGGCCTATATAGGCCCCGTGCTGTTCGAGGACGACGCGGCCGGCAAGTTCTTCGAGACGCTGCTGGTGAACAACGTGGCCAACCCGCGCGAGGTGTGGACCGAGCAGACCCGCGGCTACGGGGATTCCGTCTACCGCCGGGCCGGGCAGCTGGTTGAGCGCCTGGGCATGCGGGTGACCTCCCCTTTCCTGAACGTGGTGGACGACCCGACGGCGCGCTACCACGACGGCGTTCCTCTCGCCGGGTTCTACGAGGCCGACGACGAAGGCGTCCCGGCCCAAAAGATAAACCTGGTCACAAAGGGCAAGCTGACGGATTATTACATGTCGAGGGCGGCCACCAAGGACTTTAACAAGTCCAACGGCCACGGGCGTGGCGATTTCAGCGAATATCCCGACGGCTCTCCCTCCAACGTGTTCATAGTGCCCGGGAACAACCCCGCCCGCGTGGTGCCGCTGGCGGAGCTTAAGAAAAAGTTCCTGGACCTTTGCCGGGAGCAGGAGCTTGACTACTGCATAATGGTGAAGGGCCTGGACAGCATGTACTCGCCTTTCACCGCCTGGAAGGTTTACCTGGACGGCCGCGAGGAGCCAGTGCACGGGATAGAATTCACCGGGGTCACCCTGCGCGCGCTCCGCGATATTACCGCGGTCTCCAAGGAGACCTACGTGTACGACCTGGCCTGGAGCACTCCGGGCAGCATTGTGACGCCTTCCATTCTGGTGCAGGAAATGGAGATAAAGAAAACCGAGCAGAAGCCGGAGAAGAAGCCTTACCTGGGCCATCCGTATTTCAGCAAGTAGGTGGAGCGGGCCATACAGCATGCGTAAAACAGCATTGAAGACTATCTGCGCGGCGGCGGCGGTCATGTTCCTGGCCGCGCCGTACGCGGCCGCGCGCCAGCGCGGCGACGAGCGCAACACCTTCCGGTCCCTTTATACGCCCGAATACCTGGCTTTCAAGAAGCGCATTATGGCGGAATTCGCCGGGGTCGGCCCCGGCCGGTTCAGCGAATTCGTCAGGCATCTCAAAATTGAAAAGAGCGGGGACAAGGAGCAGAAGGTGCTGGCCTTCACCTTCGACGCCTGCGGCGGCAAGCACAGCGGCTACAACAGGAAGCTTATAGACTACCTGCGTAAAGAGCGGATCCCGGCCACTCTTTTTGTGACCGGCCTGTGGATAGAGAAGAACAAGGAAACTTTCGCCGAACTGGCCAAAGACCCGCTCTTTGAAATTGAGAACCACGGCCTTATGCACCGCCTCTGCTCCACGGAAGGACGCACCATGTACGGGGTGCCTGCCACGCGCGACATGGGCGATGTGATAGACGAAATGGAGCTTGGCGCGCGCAAGATCCTGGAACTTACCGGCCGGCGCCCCATCTTTTTCCGCTCGGCCGCGGCCTATACCGACGAGCTTTCCATGAAGATAGCGGAGCGGCTGGGTATGGAAGTGGTGAGCTACGATATTCTCCCCGGCGACGCTACGCACTATTCCGCCAAGACCATGAGCGCGAATATCCTTAAAGGGGCGCGGCACGGGGCTATTGTGATAATGCATTTCAACCACCCGGGCTGGCCGGAGCTGGAGGCCATGCAGCTGGCCGTGCCGGAGCTGCGCAAGAAAGGGTATATCTTCATGAAGCTGGAAGATTTTTCGGTAAAGTCGTAACACTATGCCGCATAGAGGCTGGGTGTCCGTGGGGCTCACCCAGCGCACCCGGACTGCAGGAAACCCTTGCGTGGTTTCCCTCCAGCCGCCGCGGCTGGAGCCTCCCTTCCGCAACGGCGCGCCGGACGAGCCCGCGGACACCTTGCGGCATCCAAAGCAAAGAGCCCCCTTCCGGGGGCTCTTTTTTGCCGGCGGTTTGCGGCGCTATTTCAAGGACTTCATCTTGAAGTAGCGCAGCGGCTTGGCCACGTTCTTGGCTTCGGTCTCGTACGGGCCTTCAAAGCGCAGGCCGCGGGCGAGCCCCGCTTTCTGCAGGGCGTCCTTGGCCGAGTCCATTATAAGGGTTTCGCGGAAGGTGCCCTTGGACTGCAGGCGGG
>JAJZVJ010000088.1 GCA_021845705.1 bacterium | reverse complement strand
TGAAGACTATCGTTAAGCCGTGTGCGGGAAAACCGCAAGCACGGTTTGAAAGGAGGTTTCTGAAAACCGGGTCCAAGTAGGATACCGGCGTCAGATTTCTACCAATGGTTCGTAAGGCAACGGTTGAGGACGCGGAGAGGCTGGCGGAGATACATATCTTCGGCTGGCGTAACGCGTACCGCGGAATACTGGCGGACAAATTTTTATTCGACAAGCTTAGGGTCTGCCGGCGCGCGGAAAATTTCAAGAAGGTGGTAGCCGAGGGTATTGAGGAGCTCTACGTGGCCGAGCTGCGGGGCGTGGTGGCCGGGTTTCTCTCTATAGGGGAACCGCGCGATCCCGATAAGGCAAAGGCGGATACCCTGGAGCTATGGGCTATCTATGTGGACCCGGCGCTTATGCGGGAAGGCGTAGGCGCGGAGCTGCTGGGGTTCTGCGAGCAACAGGGACTTATCCGCGGCAGGAAGGAAGTTTTCCTCTGGGTGCTGGAGGATAACGTTATCGGGCGCTCTTTTTACAAAAAGCACGGCTATCGTCCTGACGGCGCAAGGAAGGTGCTGGAGCGTCTTCCATCGGCTTCGGCCAAGCCGGTGGCCGAGGTCCGTTACTCAAAGGCGATAGCAGCGTCCCCTGTGCCCCCGTTGGTATATTTTTGACAGGAGCTGGAATATGCCGATTAAAATAAAAACGGAACTACTTTGCAGAGTAACCCTGTCGCCGGTTAAACCTTCCGACGCAAGGCTTATCGCGAAATGGAAGAATGATCCCACGGTCAATAAATACGCCCTTTCAACATCTAAAAGGGTATCCGCAAGCAGTCAATATAAAGATATAGAAGCGGCTTTGAAAGATGGCGAGCAGTATTTTATTTTTCGGCTGAAGAAAACATTAAAGGCAATCGGATATGTCAGGGCGAGCTGGCTGGACGAGAGAAAGACCCTCGCGTGGCTGCGATATGCCATCGGAGAGGGAAAGTACCGCGGCTGTGGCTATTCAAAAGAGGCGCTCCTGCTGTTGTTCGATCGGCTTTTTAGAAAGAAAGTGCGCAGGATAGAGGCTGAAGTTTATGAATTTAATTTGCCGAGCATAGCTATCCTGAAAAAACTGGGTTTTCAGCTGGAAGGAAGAAAGCATAAAGCGCATTATGATAATGAGAGTAGAAAATACTTCGATATACTTATTTTTGGGCTTTTAGCCGCGGGGCATAGATAAAATGAACGAGCCAGCGGCCCCCAGTAGGTTATAATAACGCGGGTTATTCCGGCGAACCTATCCGCATATAACACGGAGGCGCTGACTCATGAAGGGGATAAGGGACGCTGCTTGCTATCTTCCTAACTTCTGAAGAACGAAGCCGCCGGGGAAGCCCGGCGGTTTTGTTAGAATATACAATGAGCTTTATCAAAAGAATACCGGGAATGGTGGCGGTCTTCGTGGTGACGGGAGGGGCGCTGGCCCTTGCAATGCTGTTCGCGGGGGAGCTGGGGCGGGGATGGGTGTTCGAGCTCTCCGTGCTCTTTTCACTTTTTATCGTCGCGGGTATATGGCGCTGCTATTATGATCTGCGCTACTACCAATCGCCTGACGGAGCCAGTACAGGCATAGCACTCGGGCTCTCCAAGGCCTCCCCCGGTCCGGGCTCGGAGGACAGATATTATTGCGCTAAGGGCCTGCTCAACGGCCTGGAGGTGTATTTCTACCTGATGGGCGGTGAATGGAATAGTAAATGGTACAGGTTCGAGGTCATGTGCCGTGTGCCGAACACCGGCAATACGCGGCTTGAGGCCTATGTGCCGTTCATAGAGAGGCCGCTTAGGTTCCTGCCCGGTCGCGTGCGCCCGGCGGGCTGGGACCGCATAACAGTGTGTTGCGACCAGCCGGCACGCGCGCAAGCCATCGGTGGTCTGTGAGTGAGGAGCAACGAAGCAGCCGGCCAAAAGCCGCGTTTGCAGGCGAATAGAGGTTTTTGGATGGCTTCTAATTACTGACAAGACCGCGCCGGTGCGGGGGGCTCAGTGCGCGCCGCCGCAGAGGCCGACCACGAACCAGGGCACGCCGAAGAGCCCGTGGCGCCTGTAGAGGCAGACGTCGCCCTTCTCGGCCACGGCGTGGAATACGGCCGACGGCACGGAGATGTCGCTCCCAGGCATCCAGTCGTAGCTCCTGTCCAGGTCCAGGTAGTAAGTGTTGCCGTGCTTGCCGTGGGTTACGCTCTTCGCTACCACCTTGGCGGGGAAGACCTCGGGCGCCGAGCGGTCCAGCGCGCAGTTGAGCGAAATGGTATAGGCCGCCCCCAGCGCAGCCGCGGCCAGCAGCAGATGCGCCCGGCTGCCCGGTACCCGCAGCCGCCCTTCCACGATGAGGCCGAACAGCACGGCCAGCACTACGGCCGCGGTCAGCATCGGCGTAACTGCCTTGGAATAGCTGAGATAATAATTGAACACGGTGTCGAAGGCCAGCGCGCCGGCCGGCAGGAACAGCATATAGGCTACGGCGGGGCGGGGTTTGTTCTTGTCGCTGTCTATCTGTATTTCCCCGTTGGAGGCCCGCACCAGCAGCAGCGCGGCCAGCGGAAGCGCGGCATTCACCAGGACCAGGAACAGGTGCGGCCAGGGGAAAAAGATCAGCCAGAAGGGGAATATGGAACAGGCGCCGGCGAGTGTGGTGCTCCAGTTGAGGTAAGAGTTCAGGTCGTTGAGCCGCCCAGTGGCGCTTTGCGGGTCGTTCCCTCCGCCGTAGTCAGGCTCGCTGTTCGGGGTTTCCATCGGTATTCTTCTCCTCCGGTCCGCCGCGTCTGGAGCGCCGGCCATGCTGTTATAATAGCAAAGGCCGCGTTCCTCAGGCCACCGGCGCGGGGACCATCGGGGGGGGATAGTGGACGTAGATGACTAAATGACTATTTGTTGACAAATCATTTGAGACCGCCGTAAAAACCCGGCGGTTTGTTTTTGTAGAATAGTAGCTGACGTCTTTTATAGCCGGGCGAGAGGGGATATGAGGGAATTGAAGGCCGAAGACCTTATTAGGATATATTCGCTGAAGCCGCATCCTGAGGGCGGCTTTTACCGCGAGACTTACAAGTCCGCGGCCAGGGACGAGCGAGGCAGGCATTTTTGCACCGGGATATATTTCCTGCTGCCGAGAAAGGCCACGTCCCGCATGCACCGCTTGAAGTCGGATGAGATGTGGCATCACTACGGCGGCGGCGCTTTGACCGTGGGGATGATATTTCCCGGCGGCAGGGAGGAGCGGGTGGTGCTCGGGCCCGACGCCGGGGCGGGGGAGGTGCAGCAGTTCGTGGTCCCCGCCGGCACGTGGTTCGGGGCCTGGCCGAAGCCGGGCGCCGGGTTCGCTTTCGTCGGCTGCACGGTGTCGCCCGGCTTCGAGTTCTCCGATTTCGAGTTCGGGGAGCGGGCTTTCCTGCTGCAGGAATTCCCCTCGTCCGAGAAACTGATCAGGATCCTGACCTGAACGGGGGATAGGGAACGCTGTTTACTATCTTCCTGACTTCTGTAAGCGAAGCCGCGGGAGAGCCGGCTGCCGGGCGCGGCGGAGCTTTTAAAATTTAAGGGAACCGCCGCGACTTTTGGTAGTATAGCTAAGTTGAAAAAAGGTGAGCGCTTTTTTGAAAGCTTTCAACTGGCGGAAAAAGGAAAAGGAGAGAGCCTTATGGACGAGATCACACAGATCCGCGAATGGTATAAATTCAATTCCGACGTGCGGAAGGGCTATCTCAAGGCGCTTTCAAAGTTGTCCCGCCGCGACTTGCTTAAGGACCGGGGCGCGTCGTTCCCCTCGCTGCTCGACATTTACGTGCATACGCTAGACGCCTACAAATGGTACATGGTGTACGCCTACCAGGACCGCGCCGCCGAGTTCAAAAGGCTGGCGGGGACTATCAAGACCGTGGCGCGGGCCCGCAAGTACGGGGTAGAGGTGGATAAACTGGTGTCGGGGTTCCTCGGGCGCCTCAACCAGCGTGTTCTCGCCTCCACCTTCGCGTTCACCTATCCGCCGGGGCACCCAATCCGCAAGGGGCGCCGCAGGGTCCGCACCCGCGACATGGTGCTTGCGCTGATAGCGGAGGAGCTGCAGCACCGCGGGGAGCTCAGCGCCCTGCTCTGGCAGATGGACGCCGAGGTCCCCTTCGCCAGTTTTATCGATTGGAGCGAAAAGCGCAACTCTTAAAATATCTCCCCCTCCCGGCGCTGATCGCCGGCCTGGCGGCTGGGCAGGGGGTTGCGGGTGGAGGTCAAAATTCAAGACCTGACCCCAAAGCCGGGGCTTGCGGATGGGGGAAAGGGCTTGCTGAAGTGCTTAAAACTTTAAATAATGTTTAATAGCGTTCCGGAAGGTCTTTTAGACGAGGAGAGAAATGACGACTAAGATAAATCTCGCACTTTCATTGACACTGAACGTGATGCTTGCTTTTGTGATACTGCAAAACAACAGAAAGCCGGTGGCCCTGGGTGATCTCAGGGACGCCGTCGCGGATACCCGCGTTTCGGACAGGGCAGCGGAGGCCGCTCCCGCCGAAGTTCTGCCGCCTCCCGCGGCCGAAACCTTCCAGGTGCAGGCCGCGCCCGCCCAAGTGGAGGCGGCCCCCGCTCCAACTGCAGCCGCCGTGGAAGCGCAAGCTCCGGCTCCGGCGATAGTAGTGGCAAACGACTTGCCCGCTTATAAACAGGAGATGGCGCAAGACAGGGATGTGGTGGTAAGCAATCTCTTCCGCTCTGAAAAGAGCTGCAACAGGGCCATGAACGCCGCCGTGCGCAGGCTGCAGGCTGCCGGGAAAGAGGTGCTCTTCTCCTGTCCTATGCCGGCAACCGGCGGCGGAACTTTCTACCTGATCCGGCTGGTCTCCGACGTCCCCGAGATCCCCAGGCTGGCGTCCAGGGGGTGAATAGGTGACGTACGTGGCTTTATGACCTTTTATTAACAGGTCAGAGACCGCCGGGAAGCCCGGCGGTTTTGTTTTGTAAAATCCTGGTATGCGGCCTGACTATCATTACGTGATCGACGTGCTCGGCAATATGACTCTTGACCACTGGCTCCTGGCGGCGCTGGGGGTATTTGCCGCCATCGGTTTCTATACGGGGGCCATCAAGCAGTTATCCCACTGGATCGGCCTCGCCGCCGCTTATCTCTTCGCCAAGCCCATCGCCGCGCTGCTTGCGCCGTGGCTTGCCAGGCGCGCGGGTTGGCCGCCGGAACTGACGGCCGTCGGCTTATGCGCAGTCTCCATGCCCGTCCTCCTCGTTGCCGCGTCGCTGATAGCGCGCGGGATACTCAACGCCATCATCCCCGGCCACCAGCGCAACACGCCCGACAGGATCGCCGGCATCTTTCTGGGCGCGGGTAAGGCCGGCGTGATAGCCTGGGTGGCGCTTGGCGTCGCCCTCGCCTTCGAGGGGCCGCTGGTCAGGTATTTTCCCGGCGCCAAAGCCGCTTTGAAGGCGTCTTCGGCCGCGGCCTTCACGCGGAAGCACAGCCTTTTTGAGACGGTGTCGCCCTCGGTGCTGGACAAATTCCAGGCGGCGGCCGCCATGCGCGACGACCCCAAGCAGGCCCGGGCCCTGCTCAACGATCCGGCCATTAAATCCCTGTTAAAGGATCCCGCTTTGAAGCAGGCGCTGGAAAAAAACGACGCCTCGGCCCTGCTGGAGAACCCCCAGATAAGGAAGTTGCTCGCAGACCCGGAGTTGACCAAAAGAATTGAGGCGATGAAAGAGACGAAATAAAAGGGGACAGGCTGCTTTTTTCAGGATGATATCGGGAGTTGAGGGCAAAGGGTGGAGTAAGAGACAGGCGACGCTGAATACCAAGGATAAGGTGACGCACAAAATATTTAAAGTGATCCAAAGCCGCCGGGGAAGCCCTTACGGAAAAGGCGGTACACACCTTTTTCAGCGGGGTGTTCTAACGCCGCTGCGAGTCATACTCGGCGTCCTTGTTGGAGGGCTGCCCTTCCTCGCCTCTTGTAAGACAGGCGCGCCGGCCCAGGAGTATCAAAAGTTCCGGAGGCAGACTATGGATGACCGATATAAAGGATGTTCAGACGGCTCATCGCGGAAGCCGCTGATAAACCGGGAGCCCGCGCGTGAAAAACTTGAAATTCGCCATCCACTGGTCATACTTAACGGCACGCTTTCGCTGGACCGTGTAGACTTTCCTGTGAACAATGTTCCTGGGAACCGGCCGTACTATTACCTCACTGCGAAGTTTACCACCGAAGGTGCAAAGAGCGGGACTGCCCATGAGAGTTTCATGTTCGACCCTTTTAACTCCGGCCGGAAGTATAAGTCCGGACGCGCTGAGTTACGTGTTTTCACTAACCCTGATGACGCCGGGTCCCTGCTGGTCGCCGTTCTTCCGGAGAACGGGGCCGGAACCGCGGCCGGCGCTAAGGAGACGGGGGTTGTTTTCAAAAAGGGGACGCCTCCGGAAACCGCTAAGGAACTGCTTAAGGCTTTAGGTTACTCTTTCCGGGAAGGGGGGGATTCTAGCCGTGGAAAACAGTATTTTTATGATACCGGCCCCAAGTTCCTTGTGGCCGCGGGAGTGGACGGGACTGAAAAGCTGAAGCGGGAACTCTCCGGCAAGCCGGAGGTGTTCGAAATTTACGAGGCGGATAATAGTGTACAGAAGGATTGAATAAGGAAAATGCGCCGGCGGATGTATGTACCAAAAAATATTTAGAGTTATAGAGTGGGGAGTCGGAGCGATCGCTTCGGCTGCGGTGCTTTCAACCCTGCTCCTTGTAATGTTTACCGACAGCCCTTCCTTCGGCAATAACTTCTCCGCGCTCCAAAGAGCCGCCTTCCAGTACCAGGGCCTGTTCGTTGTCCTCCTCCCGGGAATATTCCTGGTTTCCTTTATCGCACAGTTCTTTGTGAAATCAGTCCCGTGGAGCCATATCGCCGGAGCGACCGGGGGTGCGGGGGTATTTTATGTTTTGGTGTTGTTTTCGGCGTACCACAAGTAAATATCGGAGTGCGTAAGGGGCGCTGAATGGGCGGGGGGCGGGGACAGGCTGCTTTTTTGAAAGGATAATCTCAGGAGTTGAGGGCAAAGGGTCGGGTAAGGGATAGGGGACGCAGTAATAGGTACAAAGACTTGTATAAACAAGACTTTGTGCCTATACATGGCGCCAGACTTCAGGGACGCCGTGGCCGATACCCGCAGCACCGGCCAGCTGATGAATAATTCTCTTGGAAGTTTGGCCCCTATCCCCGTAGCTCCCGCCCCCGCCGCCGCGGCAGGTCCCTGGCGCCGTTCCGGCACAGGCCGCTATCCCGGTGGACGGCGCCGTTCCGGCGGAAGCCGCTGCTTCCGTAGCAGCCGCCCCTATAAAAACCGCGGCCTTGATGATCAAAGGCGGAAATGATTGGGCGGCTTATAAAAAAGACGCCGCGGACGATAATGACGTGGTTATAAGCAATATCTTCCGCTCTAAAAGAAGGGGCGAGAAAGCAATGGTCGCCGCGGCGCGCAGGAGCAAAGCCCGGGGAAAAGATATTCTGTTCTCATGCGTTCTGCCGGAAAAGTCAGGCGGCGTGTTTTATGTCATCCGCCTGGCTCCTCCTTCCGTCCCCGCCCCGCAGGTGGCGGCGCTGCCCGGGCTGAAGCCCGACCAGAGCTATGTAAACGAGATAAAGAATATCACGGAGGAGACCGAAGCGGAGCTCCGCCAGACGTTCTGAACGGACCCGTTAAAGCCGCATCTTTTAAGCCGCCGGGGAAGCCCGGCGGTTTTGTTTTTAGGGGTTGGGGCAGGCTGCTTTTTGTGGCGGGACAGGGGGCTTACATTACTGTATGCGAAAATAAAGAGATGTTGTTCCGGGAACGATATGGGTTCAAGGTTCCCGAAGCGGGTCTGATGGATTTTATTTGGTAAAATCTAAACTGAAGTTCCCCCCAGTAGTCCAAGTGATATCTACTGAAAAATCCAGCATAATTTTCCAAATCCATATTCGCCGTTCTGCCTACACCACGATTTTCTCCAGTAAACTATACGCCCG
>JAJZVJ010000087.1 GCA_021845705.1 bacterium | reverse complement strand
TGATGGCCTCGCTCGGCCTTCCCGGGCTCGCCGGTTTCGTGGGGGAATTCCTCTGCTTCCTGGGCGCCTTCAATTCCTGGCCCTATTACGTGGCGTTCGCCACGATCGGCATACTTGTTACCGCCGCTTTCTTCCTGCGCATGGTAGAGAAAGTGTTCCTCGGGCCTTTCAACGAGAAATGGGCCGGCCTGAAGGACATGAACTTCCGGGAGCTGGTGGCGATAGTTCCTCTGGCGGTACTGACCCTTATTATAGGTATCTGGCCCAGGTTCTGCCTGGACCTGATAAACCCGACCATCACCTACCTGGTCGGGATAGTGAAGTAGCGGGAGCGGCCGGTCAGCCGCAGCGCGGGACGGCCGGGCTGCCCGGCATTAACTATGACAAATCTAATACTGCTTAACCCCGAAATAATCCTGGCCTGCGCCGGCCTGTTCATCCTGCTGGCCGGGGCCTTCATAAGCGGGAACCGCGCCAAGCTGCTTTTCCACCTCGGGACCATCACGGCGGCGGCGGTGCTCGGCATGGTGCTGACGCAGGCCGCGATGTCCGCTTACGGGACCGGGACCATGTGGATACTCGACCCGGGCGCCCAGCTGTTCAAATTCATCATCCTCACCGCCACGGTCTTCACGCTGCTGCTGTCGGTCAACTATACCCCCATCCCGCCCCGCCACATAGGGACTTATACCGCGCTGCTCCTCTGGGCCAGCTGCGGCATGATGCTCCTCTCCGGCGCGATGGATTTCGTCTACCTGCTCATCTCGCTGGAGCTGATAAGCATCTCCTGCTTTATCCTGACCGGTTTCGAGCAGAAGAACCGGAGGTCGGCCGAAGGCGCGATAAAATATTTCCTTATGGGCGGCCTCTCCACCGCCGTGACCATCTACGGCATCTCGCTGTTCTACGGCGCCACAGGGTCCACCAATCTTTTCGCCTACACCACGGCCGTGGAGGCCCACCTGACCGACCCCGCCTACCTTATGGGCATGCTTTTCATCATGGCCGGCTTCGGCTTCAAGATCTCCATGGTGCCCTTCCACTTCTGGGCGCCGGACGCCTATGAAGGCGCGCCCACCCCGATAACGGCTTATCTCTCGGTGGCCTCCAAGCTGGCGGCGCTCGGCGCCATGATGCGCATTTTCACCGCGGTGATCCCGCATTACGCGCTCAACTTCACCATGCTCATCGCCATCCTGGCGGCCCTGACCATGACGCTCGGGAACCTTACCGCCCTGTTCCAGACCAATATCAAAAGGCTGCTCGCTTATTCTTCCATCGCCCAGGCCGGTTATATGCTTATCGGCCTGGTGGTGGCGGACCCCATCGGGCGGGAAAGCGTTTTCTTCTACGCGCTGGCCTACCTGGTCACCAATATGGGCGCTTTCGCCGTGGCCATGGTGGTGGCGGGGAAGACAGGCTCATACGAACTGGACGCCTATAACGGCCTGGCCAAGCGCTCGCTCGGCCTCTCCATAGTGATGGTGATGTTCCTGCTCTCGCTCGCCGGCATACCTCCCCTCGCCGGGTTCGTGGCCAAGTTCTACGTTTTCGCCTCCGCCGTTAATTCCCAGCACTACCTGTGGCTGGCCGTGCTGGGCGTGCTCAACAGCGTGGTCTCCGTTTACTACTATATGAACATAGCCCGCAGGATGTTCTTCACGGAAGCCGCGGACCCCTCCGCGGTAGAGACCGATATCTACACCGCCGGCGTGATAGGCTTCACCTCGCTGGCGGTCCTCGCGCTGGGCCTGCTCCCCGAAACCTGCATGCAGATGGTTAAGAGCTGCGTTTCCTTCCACTTCTGACGGCCTGAACAAGCCAAAAAAAGAACCGCGGGCCGAGGCCCGCGGTTCTTTTTTTGTTTACCGGAACGGCTCAGGGAGCTTCGAATTCGAAAGCGGCCGCTTCTTCCGCCACCGCGTTGCAGCGCTGGCCCGAAGCGTCGGTCATCTTGGTGCGCATGTAGCCCTTCTCGCCCCAGTAGGTGCCCCAGCTGTTGCGCATTATCCAGACGCCCTTGCCGGCGGGCAGGTTGCCGTTGGCGTCGAAAGCGGCGCCTTCGTTGTCCCAGCCCACGATATTTATCATGTGGTCCAGCTGGCCGTATTTGCAGGCGTTATAGATGCCGCTGCTGTAGCTCTCCCAGCGGCCCACTCCGGCGGCCACGCCGATGGAGATAGGCTTGCCGGTGCTGGCCATATAGGCCTCGATATCCTTAACGGTGGGGCCGGTGGCCTTTTCACCGAGCATGAACCAGCTCTTTATGTGCGCGGCCTTGGGCAGGTCCGCGGCGCATTTACCGGAACCGCTCTTGTAAGGGCAGGCGCTCCACAGGGGCTGGCCGCCCGGGGTCACGAAATCGCTGGCCGAGTCGAAGTAGCCGCCCTGGCAGCCGGCCGCGTAGGTTGAGTTATCCACCAGCCATTCCTGCGAAAGCCGGCCCGGGTCGCCGGCGCCGAGCGCGAACCCGTCGCGGTGGGTGGCCGTCAGGCTGAAAGCCCAGCAGCTGCCGCAGCTGCCCTGGTTCTCTATCTGGGTGAGGCCCGGGCGCAGGTCCAGCGTGTTCGGGATGGAGACTTTCACGTTCTTAAAGGATTTCCACATAGTGGCGGGCAGGTCCTTGCGGATAAAACCCATCGCGTGCTTTACCGGGGTTTTGGTCTCGGTGAAGGTGAAGTCCGGGAATGAGGGGGAAGAGACGGCGGGCTGGCCCGCTTCTTCCTGCGCGGTAGCCAGCATCGCGCCGAGATCACCGCGCTGGTCAAAAGTTACCTGCCTGTCGGCGGCCGAGGCGTAGCCCGCCAGGGAAGCCGCGGCAAAGAACACCGCTATAAGTTTTTTATTCATTTATCCTCCGAATATTTGGCCCGAAACAAGGCCCCGGGTTGTCTAAAGTCAATTATACACAAATCCGCGCCAAAATGGACAAGCAAAAAAGGCGCGCCGCGGCCTTGTCTACCGGGGGGATATGCAGGCTGCGGCCGGAACTGCGGCCGTTACATGTTCTTGAATCTGCTGAAGTAGGCGCTGACCTTGGCCGTATAGTCCCGGGTTTCCCTGAACGGGGGAACGCCGCCGTATTTCTTAACGTTTCCGGGGCCGGCGTTATACGCCGCTATGGTGTTGATAACGTCGCTGCGGTTTATGTCCGCCGCGGAAAGATCGGAGAGGTCCTTGCCGCCGAACTCGGCCCAGAGGTATTTCAGGTAGCGGACGCCGCATTTAATGGCGACTTCCGGGACCAGGAGCTGTCTGGCGTCGTTGAGCCCCATGAAACGGGCCGTGCCCGGCATCACCTGCATCAGGCCGAGGGCGCCCACGGGGCTGCGGGCCTTGGGGTTGAACCGGGATTCCTGCTGGATCACGGCCAGGACCAGGGCGGGGTCCACGCCTTCCTCTTTGGACACCCGGAGGACTATATCGAGATAGGGGATATTCTTTGCGAAGTCGGGATCGTTCTGCGCCTGGGAAGGATCGAAATACTGCGCGCCCGGATCCTCTTCGGCGGCAGGGCGCACCGTGTAGGCCAGGTCTTCAGGCAGGCCGTCCGCCGCCGGGGCGGAATCGCTTTCCCAGGAAGGGGAATAGGCTTGCCGGGAACTGTAGTCTATTCCTCCGGCCTGGGGGGCCTGGGAATAGGTCTGTTCGGGGAACTTTACGGCATCCGCCGCGCCGCTGAAGCCCCGGCTGTAAGCGTAGATCAGCGAGCCGCCCTTGAGCATATTGATGAGGCGCGTGCGCTGAGATATTTCCACCGCCGGGCAGCCCCAGCTGCGGCCGAGAGAGCTGACGTACTCGGCGCCGTGGATAACTATAGCCCTGGCCCGGGCGTTGCTGTTGGTGGAGCTAAGGCCGTCGAGGCGCAGGGAGTAGCCGTTCTCTCCGCTGTAGGTCTCTGCCGTCTTATAAAACCCGAGCGACGAAGCGTGCGTGGCCTGCTCGTTGGAGAAGATGGTGGCGTAGCCGGTGTGGTCCGGGTCCGAGCCCTGGCCGTGCGCCACAAGGAAGCGTTCTACGCCGCCGGTGCGCATATCTATGACATAAAGCCTTTTATTGGCGGCCGGCTGGGAGAAGTCTATGACCGACAGGTAATAGGGGTTTTCCAGCCTGCCCCTGTTGTCTTTGTAGAACCGCAGCGCCGCCTGGAGCGGCGCGGCCGGGATCACGCGGCCTTTGTCTATATAACCGAATTCTCCTCCAAAATTCGTGTCTACCGGGGTCGGGGCCCCCGGGGCCTGCGGGCGGCTCCCGGAAAGGCCGGCAAGCTGGTCCAGGGCCGTGTTCTGGGCTGAGGCGGGGGCGTAAAACAAGGAAAGCGCGATCGCCGCCGCCCAGTATTTGAATAGGTTCGTATTCATATCCATATTGTCGTACATTTCCCGGGGAAGGTTAAGTGCAAAAGGGCCTTAACGCGCCAGGTCTTTTGGGCAGCGCGGAATTAGGCCCAAGGGCCCCGCGCCGAAAGCGCGGCGTACCGGCCGCGCCAGGCAAGAGCCCCGTTCCCAACGGAGATCTTTAAGCGGCAAGTTCGAACATTTTATCTATGGAGCGTTTGGCGCGGTCGGCTATTGCGGCGGGGACCGTAACTTCCTCCGGGGCCGGGTCCTTCAGGAGGGCCAGCACGCTGCCCAGGGTAATGGACTTCATATACGGGCAGAGCCTGCACATGGCTATAAAATTTTTTTCCGGGAATTTAAGTTTCGCCAGTTCCCCGAAACCGCATTCCGTCACCAGCAGGTAGGCCGAGGCGTTGGTGTTTTCCACGTAGCGCATCATGTCTCCCGTCCCGCCCATGAAGTCCACCGCGTCGATAAGCTCGGAAGGGCATTCCGCGTGCGCCAGTGCGACCAGGCCCGGGTATTTCTTCTTGTAAACCTTTATAAGCCCGGGGTTGAAATGTTCGTGCACTATGCAGGCGCCTTTCCAGAGGAAGATATCTTTTCCCGGGGTCTTCCCCAGCGCCTTCGCCAGGTTCAAGCCCATGAAACGGTCCGGCACGAAAATGACCTTGTCGTGTTTTTCATACATCTTCCGCAGGATCTTTTCGGCATTGGCGCTGGTAACTATGCAGTCCGACTCCGCCTTTACCTCCGCGGAGGTATTAATATAGGTCACCACGGGCAAACCGGGGTGTTCCGCTTTTAGTTTGCGGACATCCCCGCCCGTTATAGCCTCGCTCAGCGAACACCCGGCGTTCTTTGAGGGAACATAGACCTTTTTTGAAGGATTGAGTATCTTGGCCGTCTCGGCCATAAAATGCACGCCGCAGAAAACTATTATGTCGGCCGCCGTCTTCCTGCAGTCGTCCGCGAGCTTGTAGGAATCCCCGACAAGGTCGCCGATGCCGAGGATGATATCCGGGGTCTGGTAAACGTGGGCGCAGATAACGGCCTTCTTTTCCTTCTTCAGCCGGTTGATCTCCAGCGTCAGCCCCGCCACCCGCGCGAGGTCGCCCTCGACGCAGCGGTGATGCAGGCCGAGGGAGGTAAGCCTCTTTATCTCGTCGGTCAAAGTGGTGTCCATATCAGCCTTTCAGGGTCCATTTTCCCAGGATATCCGGAAAATTGGTGAAGATCCCGTCCACGCCTATCGTAGCCAGGCGCAGCGCGTCCTTCTTCTCGTTAACCGTATAAACGCAGACCTTGAACCCGGCGCTTTTAATGCGCGAGACGTTCATTTTAAACGCCAGGCGCAGGGGCAGGTGGAAATTAACGGCCTTTATGGCCGCCGCTTTTCTAAGGGCCGTACGCAGGAGCAGCGTATTTAAATTATGGCCCAGGTAAGCCACCTTAAGCAGGGGGGAAAGTTCCCTGAAGCGCTTAAGCGTTGGATGGTCGAAGCTGGAAACTACGGCTTTTTCAAAAAGCCCCGGCCGGCTCTCCAGAAAAGCCAGAAGAGCTTCCTCTATCCCGGGGTACGCGTTCCCCTCGTTCTTAACCTCGAAATTCAGCCACTCGGCCGCGGGCCCTATGACGTCTATGACCTCGTCGAGGCGGGGGATCTGCTGGGCGGCTTTGTCCTGCTTGAAATGGGCCGCGACGTTGAGCTTCTTCAGTTCGGCGTAATCCAGGTCCGCTATCTTCACGCCGCGCCCCGCGGTGCGCTTCAGGTCGAAGTCGTGATGCACCACCAGTATGCCGTCCCTGGTCCGGTGCACGTCGAACTCGAAATCCCTGGCGCCCATCTCTACCGCCAGCCTGAAAGCCTTTATAGTGTTCTCGGGCGCGTAACCCGAGGCGCCGCGGTGCGCTATTATCTTCATAGGAAAAGCCCTTTTATCTCCGAAAAATAATCGTCCGAATAATCGAACCCTTTCATTTCGTTGCGTTCCGAACCGGGCCCGTGGAAGTCGTAGCCGGCGGTGACGAAAAGCCCCAGCCGCGCGGCCAGGCTGACAAAATCCCGCGTGGCGGCGCCGGTATGGGCCGGGTAAAAGGCCTCAATGCCGTCCAGCCCCATGGCCTTCCAGGCCTGCAGGTCCAGGGCCTTGCCCAGCGCCCCGGGGTGGGCCAGCACGGCTTTACCGCCGGCTTCCTTTATCGCCCTGATAGCTTCTTCCACCGTGGGGCCGCTCGGCTCCACATAGGCCGGCGCGCCGGGCGCCAGGTAGCGCTTGAAAGCCTGGCTCCGGCCCGGGACCAGCTTGCGGGCGCGGAGGGCGTCGGCCACCTGCGGTCTGCCTGCCGCGCGGTTCTTCGGCAGCGGCAGTTCGGAAAAAGGGATCTCTATGCCCAGGCCTTTCAGCAGCCCGAGGATCTTTTTTACCCGGACCAGGCGCAGCTCGCGGTACCCGGCGAGCCGTTCGGCAAGGGCCGGGTGCGCCGGGTCTATGCCGTAGCCGAGAATATGCAGGTTGTCATGCTGCCGGGTGCTTATCTCCACGCCGTAGCAGTATTTTATCCCGGCCTCTTTCAGGGCGGGCTCCATCTCGCCCCAGCCGCCTATGGTGTCGTGGTCGGTAAGGGAGAAATAGGCGATCCCGGCGCGTTTGGCCTCGCGGGCCAGGGGGCCGGGCGCAAGCGTGCCGTCCGAATAAGTGGAGTGGTTGTGGAGGTTGATCAAAGCCATGTGAGTGACCGCGCCGGCCGGGCAGCGGCAGCGCCGGGCCGGAAACTCCGGGCGGCATCCCTGCCCCGCGTGATCAACAGGACGTTTTACGGCTCAGCCTACCGCTACTTTTTTAACTTCGGGGACCTCTTCCTTGATCATCCGTTCCACCACGTTCTGCAGGGTCATGGTGGCGTGGGGGCAGCAGCCGCAGGCGCCGGTAAGCCGCACCGTGACGACGCCTTTCTTTTCGTCCACCCCGACCAGCTCAACGGACCCGCCGTCGGCCGCCAGCATAGGTTTTATTTTCCCGATAACCGCGGTAACTTTGTCTTTCATAGGAGCACCTCTGGTTAAATTATACCATGCCGGGGCGCGGCGCGTTCGGCCGCGGGCCCTTCCGGCTTAAATACCTGCCGCGCTAAATAGTAGAATCTTTTTATGCTCAAAGAGGCAAAGAACGTCAGGCAGATAGAAGGCGAGCCGCGCCGCCGCTGGTTCGACGACGAATATTTCGACCTGATAGTCTGGCTGGACAACGACGATTCGGTCTGGGGCTTCCAGCTCTGCTACGACAGGGAGAGACTGCCGCGGGCCCTTACCTGGACCAGGAAATACGGCTACAAGCATGCCGGCATAGACACCGGCGAGCATGTCTGGGGCACCTCGCAATGCTCCCCCGTGCTGGTGGAAGACGGCCTCTTCGACGCCGCGGCCATAGGGAAGAAACTGGGGGCGGCCGCCGGGGAGCTGCCGCCGGAGCTCAGCGGCTTCGTTATAAAAAAGATCTCGGAATTCAAGCTCTGATGCCTAAGAACTTCAAACCGCAAATGGGCGCCGGGGACCTGGGCTTTACCGACCTTTTCGGCGGCAAACGCGTGCCTAAAACCCACCGCCGCGTAAAACTTAACGCCCTGGTGGACGACCTCTCGGCCCTGCTCGGCCTGCTTAAAGCCGGGATACGTGAACGGAAGACAAAAGAGGAGCTTTCCGCGGCCCAGGCCGCGCTCATCC
>JAJZVJ010000086.1 GCA_021845705.1 bacterium | reverse complement strand
CGCGCAGGCGGGCCATGGCGGCTCTCTGGTCGGCGGCCTCTACTATGCCTTCCGTGACCTTGCCGCTGGCTTCTTTGGCTTTATAGGCGAATTGCATAATTTGTAAAGCTCAGGCAATAAGGAGCAGGCGGTAAACCCCGAGCCCCGGCCCCGACCTTTTTGTTCCCCCCGCCCAAGCCCTAACTGCCGACCGAAAGCGTCTTCTGCAGAAGTTTCTTCAGGTCCTCGGGGTCCGCCGAGCGGGTTATCGCTTCCTGGTAAGTTATCTTCTGCTTTTTATACAGGTCCACCAGGGACTGGTTCATGGTGACCATGCCGAACTTGCCGCCTGTCTGGATGATGGTCGGAATCTGCTCTATCTTCTGCTCGCGGATAAGATTGCGGACGGCCGAATTGACTATCAGCACCTCGCAGGCGAGCGTGCGGCCGGTACCGCTGGCGTGCGGCAGCAGCTGCTGCGCGAAGACGCCCTGCAGCACGAAGGAAAGCTGCACGCGGATCTGCTCCTGCTGGTGCGGCGGGAAAACGTCTATGATGCGGTTGATGGTCTGCGAGGCGTCCGAGGTGTGCAGGGTGGCGAACACCAGGTGGCCGGTTTCCGCTATGTTCAGCGCGGCGCCGATGGTTTCCAGGTCGCGCAACTCGCCGATCAGGATCACGTCCGGGTCCTGCCGCAGCACGTGGCGGAGCGCCGCCCCGAAGGTCTCGGTGTCCGCCCCCACCTCGCGCTGGTTCACGATGCTCTTCTTGTGCGTGTGCACGTATTCTATCGGGTCCTCCACGGTGATGATATGGTAGTTGCGGTGCTCGTTCAAGTAGTCGATCATCGAAGCGAGCGTGGTGGATTTACCGGAGCCCGTCGGGCCGGTGATCAGCAGCAGGCCCTTGGTCATTTTCATAAGCTCGTACACTACCGGCGGCAGGTTAAGTTCTTCGAAAGTCTTGTACTTGCTGGGGATGGAGCGGATGGCAGCTCCCACCACGCCGCGCTGGCGGTAGGCGTTCATGCGCAGGCGGCCCATGCCCTTGATGCCGAAGGCGAAGTCCAGCTCGTTGGTGGCTTCGAAGCGCTGGCGCTGCGCGTCCGTCATCAGCGAGAAGATCAGGGTCTGGCACATTTCCGGGGTGAGCTTTTCGAAAGGGGTCTGGATCAGGTCCCCGTCTATGCGGAGCATCGGGGTCGCGCCGGCGGTGATATGGATATCGGAGGCGCCCTTCTCGTGCATCATTATAAACAGCTCGCTCATTGTTACCATAAGACAGCTCCTCTGATAAAACCGCCAGGATGATACTATTGCCGGGCAGAGGCCCGTACCGCTAGTCCATGTCCGACCCGGTGACGCGGATGACTTCCTCCACCGTGGTCGCCCCGATAAAAAGCTTTCGCAGCGCGGACTCCCTCAGGGTGATCATGCCGTTGCTGCGCCCGGCCTCTTTGATCTTGGAAACGTGCGCTTTCTCTATGATAAGCGCCCTGATAGCGTCGTTTATTTCCAGTATCTCGTGTATGCCCATACGGCCCTTGTAGCCGGTATTGGCGCAGAGCTCGCAGCCCCTGCCCCTGGACAGCACTATTTTACCATTTTTAATATTGTTATCAAGGATAGTTTTGGGGACCCCCAGGCCGACCATGAGTTCGGGTTTAACCTCGTAGCTCTCCTTGCAATTCTTGCAGATCCCGCGCACCAGGCGCTGGGCCACCACCATCAGCAGGGTGGAAGAGGTCAGGAAAGGCTCTACCCCCATCATCCCTATGCGGGTTATGGCCCCGGGGGCGTCGTTGGTATGCAGGGTCGAGAACACCAGGTGGCCGGTCATGGCCGCGTTTATGGCGGTGCCCATGGTCTCGAAGTCGCGGATCTCGCCGACCATTATGATGTCCGGGTCCTGGCGCAGGAAGGAGCGCAGGCCGGCGGCGAAAGTAAGGCCCACGTCCGCGTTGACCATCACCTGGTTTATTCCCTCCAGCTGGTACTCGATAGGGTCTTCTATCGTGACTATGTTCACGTCGGGCTCGTTAAGCGTGGCGAGAGCGGAATAAAGGGTGGTGGATTTGCCGGAGCCCGTGGGCCCGGTCACCAGGTTTATCCCGTGCGGGGCTTTTATGCATTTGGCGAAAATAGCCAGGTTCTCCGGCTCCATGCCCAGGTCCTCGAGCCTGAGCTTGAGCCCGGAGGAGTCCAGTATGCGCATCACTACCTTCTCCCCGGGCCCGCAGGGAAGGATGGAAACGCGCAGGTCTATCTCGTGGTCGTCGATCTTCAGCTTGGTGCGCCCGTCCTGCGGCAGGCGGCGCTCCGAGATGTCCAGCATGGACATGATCTTAAGGCGGCTGATGATGGCGTTGTGGAATTTTTTGGGCGGCGAAGGCTGCGCATGAAGGACGCCGTCTATGCGGAAACGCACCTTGGTCTCCTTGTAGGTGGGTTCTATGTGGATGTCGGAAGCGTGCGCTTTTATAGCGGAGGAAATAATTAGGTTCACCATCTGCACTATAGGCGCCGCTTCCCCTTTCTCCTCCAGGGAATGGAGGTCTTCCCCCCCTCCTTTGGAGGCGTCCTCCTGGACGAGGGAGACTTCCGTGGTCCCGCCGGAGGTCCTTTTAAGTATCTCATCAAGGGCCTCTTTGGAGGTTTTTGTGCCGTAATTTTTATCTATGGCCGCGGAGATGTCGGATTCCGAACCGAAAACGGGCTTAATATCGTACCCGGTCATCATCTTGAGGTCGTCGAGGATAACGATGTTCAGCGGGTCCTCCATGGCGACCTTGAGCGTATTTTCCTTTTTCTCTACGGCTACCAGGCCGTAACGGCGGGCGATATTTTCCGGGATGATCTTCAGGAGGTCTTCTTTTATCTCCAGCCCGCGCAGGTCTATGAACTCTATGCCGAACTGCTTGCTGAGGAATTCAAGCAGCTTCCGCTCTCCGATATATTTTTTATGCACCAGGAGCTGGCCCAGCTTGCCGCCGCCGGTGCGCTGCAGCTCAAGCGCCTCGCCGAGCTGGGCGGAAGTGAGAAGCCCCGAGGAGACCAGCATCTCCCCGAGGCGCCTGGAAATATTGATGGATACGCCTTTTTCAGCCATAAGACAGCGGTAACCCGGCAGCGGTACGGTGTTTATATATTATACATAGCGGAACGGCGAATAGCGAACGTCAAACGGCCCCCCCTTTGCGCCGCTTTCCCGTTCCGCTGTTTGCGGTCCGCTTTCTTAAAAAAGTTCTTCGTCGGATTCCTGAGCCTTGAGGTACTTTACCTGTTCGGAGCCGTCGGCCTGGGCGTTCTCGAACCCGGTAGGGTCCTGTTCGGCCTGCGCACCGGGGGCAGGGGCGTCCGGCAGGGGCAGTATAGGGATCTGCCTGGGCCTGGCGGGCGCCTTGCGGGCCTTGTGCTTCGCCGCCGGCTTTTTTACCGGCGCGGCGCCGGCGCTCTTTTCCTTCGAGGAAAAGTCCAGGAGCTCTATCGCGTTGTTGTTTATGCCGCGCACTATATCGTTCTTGGCGGCGTCGACTTCGAACTGGTAGATAAGCGGTTCCTGGCGCGGCCTGAGCAGGCGGTACTGGACCACAAGGATATTTTCGTGCAGCGGGGTGGCGGTCCATTCCTCGTTAGCGCCGCCGGTGGCCCCGGAGAGGAACGCGTTCGCGAACCAGCTCACGATGGTCCCGCGGCCGCCGGAAAGTTTATAGCCCTTTACGATATCGAGCGCCTTTTTAATGTTCTCGTTGCCGGTATTTTCGGCCGGAGCCGGCGGCGTCGCGGAAGCCTGCTGCCGGGCTTCGGGCGCGGGCGCCTGCTGGGCCTCCGGGGCGGGCGCCTGCTGGGCCCCGGGAGCGGGCTCCTGCTGCGCGGCGACCGGTTCCGGTTCCGCCTTGGCCTCCAACTGGCTTCCCATAACGGCCGGCTTTTTCTTGCCGCCCAGGTTAAGCATCGTAAATTCAGAGAAACTGGCGCCCTCTCCCATGAAGAAATATCCCAGCCCGCCGGCCGCGATAGAGCCGAATATCACCAGTATGGCTAAAAAGGCCTTTTTGCCGCCTTTTTTTTTCGGTTTTTCCTGAGGTTTGGCCTCGGCCTTGCCTTTGACGGCGGGGATAGGCATGCGCTGCGTTTTATCCGGGGAATCAGGAGCTGCGGCCGGCTCCGCCTCCTTTGGGGAGGAAATAGGCGAGAACTGGGCCGAAGGGGAGTAAGACTGCGCGCCCGCGCCTTTAAGCTGGGAACCAGGGACCTGCTGCTCCTGGGCGGGCGTATTAGGGTGAAATTGGAAACCATGCTGCACCTGCGGTTGGGCCTGGGGCTGCATCTGCGCCGGCGGCTGCATCTGTGCCGGCGGCTGCTTCTGCGCCTGGGGCTGCGACTGGACCGGCTGCTGATAGGCCGGAGCCTGCTGCGCCCCGAGATCATAAGCGGCCGGCTTTACGGGCTGGGGCTGTGCCTGGGCGGGCTGCGTCTGCTGCGAAGGAGCTTCATAGCGGGTCTCTATCTGGAACTGCTGCGTATCCGGGCGCTTAGCCGTTACGACGGTAAAATCATAAACCACCCCGCCCGCCTGCTGGGGAAGCGGCTCAAGAGCTTCCGGTTTGAAGGCGCCGGGAGGAGCGGCTTCAGGGCCCGGCAGCGGCTTGTCGTAATGCGAGCCGCCGTAGACATAGGCCGGCTCCTGGGTCTGGCCCAGGCTCCGGAATTTCCTGCTGGTAAGACCGGCGTCGTCCGTTTCTTCCTTAAGTTCTTTGCCGAGCGAGGTCTCCAGCTTTATTTCGGAACCGCGCGTGATGCTTTTAAAAGACTTAACCTCTATCTCCGGGGCGGCGTTTTCCGCCTCGGGGGACAAAGCCCCGGCGGCGATATTTTCCGATATGGTCTCCGGCTTAAGCGGCCGGGGCCCCTTGGCGGGTGTTTTAGCTTCGGGGGGGACCCCGGCGGCGGGACCGGGGCGCTGCGCCCTGGGCATATCCTGCTTAAGTTCCAGTTCTTCTTTTTTTATTTCCTCTATCTGGCGGACGGTTTCCGCGTTCGCTTTAAGATCGGCAAGATGGCGCACCTGCTCGACTTCCCTGGCGGTCTCATCGGACCTGCCAAGCTCGCTCTTGAGGCGGGCTTCCAGTTCCTGTATGCGCTCGCGGTTCTTCTTCTCCTCCATATCCTTGGTGCGGATCTTTTCGAGCAGCAGGTTCTTCTCCCAGCGCGCGGCCTCGAGCTCTTCCTGTATGTGGGAAAGCCTGACGTCGAATTTCTCGGCCAGTTCGTAATCAGTTTCGGGGGCGGAAGCGGCGGAGGCGGGGCCTTCTTTGTAGGCGCCCAGTATATTGTCTATGGTATCCAGCAGTTCTCCGTAGGAGGCGCCGGGAGAAGGTTCCTTGTTCTCAAAATAGCGCGCGCTGGAGTTAAGGCCTGTTTCATACTCATAGGCTCCCGCGACCACGCCGGCTGTAATACTGCGGCCCGAACCAAAACTGAGGGCCGAGGCTATTTCCGCCATCTGGGAAGCGGGGCGCCAGTCGCCGGGGTTATCGCCGGTGGCGGTCTCGGGGCAGACAAGGCTCTCCTCGGCAAAAGCGGGAAGGGCCAGCATTTCTGCCGGCTCGTAGGGGCCGAGGATATTGCCTTCCGAGTAGAACCAGTATTTCATCACAAAGAAAGTTTACATTTTCCCTATTTAGGATTTAATGCAGGAATGTGGCAAAATTGTTACACAAATCCCGGGCCGATTTCCCCCTATACAGAGGTAGGGGACCGCAAGATGCGAAGTCGGGGCCTACCACAGGGGCCAGATCGCAAAACCGGCGTCGCGCACACCGTGCGCGCGCCTGCCGCTCTCGGCCTCGGCGCTACGCAAGCCTCGGCCTCCGAGGGGCTTTTGCTAACCTGGCCCCTGTGGTCTCCCCTCCGCTCACTTGAAAAGTCCAGTCCGTTGTTTCTCACAACGAGAAGTCTGGCGGAGACCGTAGGGGTCGGATAAGAAAAACCGTAGTTGAGCCTGCCGGTTGCATAGCCCGGCAGGCGAATACCGAGTGAGGCCACGGTGTGGCCGAACGTGTTTTTCGTTCCGGCCCCTACCCGCCAGCCGACTAAAGCTCTAAATAAGCGTCAATGCCTTATCCAGGCGTTTGAGGGACTCTTCTTTTCCTATGTACTCTATCATCCTGAAGAGTGTGGGGCCCTCGGCGCGGCCGGAGAGGGCTACGCGCACGGGGTGGAAGACCTGGCCGGCTTTAAAGCCGTTGGCCTTGGCAAAAGCGCGGGTGGCGGCCTCGACAGGGGCTTCTTTAAACTCGGGGAGGGCGGAATAAGCCTCTTTGATCCCTTTAATTATCTGCGGAAGCTCCGGTTTTTTAAGCGTGCTCTCAACAGCCTCCGGATTGTAGACCGGGTCTTTGAAGAAGAATTCCACCTTGCCTGGAAGATCGGCCAGCAGCTTGCACTTTTCCTGCTCCAGCGCGACGATGTCCAGAAGCGGGACCTTGTTGGTGGAAGTATCCAGCCCGGACTCCTGTATGAACGGCATGGCCAGAGCAAGGAATTCTTCTTTCGAAAGCAGGCGTATATATTCCCCGTTCATCCAGTTCAGCTTCACCGGGTCGAAGATGGCCGGACTTTTCTGACAGCCTTTCAGGTCGAACTTCTCTTCCAGTTCGCCCTTCTTGAAGATCTGCTGGCTCTCGGGGTTGGACCAGCCGAGCAGGGCCAGGTAGTTCTTCATGGTCTCGGACAGGTAGCCCTGTTTGCGGTACTCTCCCACGCTGGTGGCCCCGTGCCTCTTGGAAAGGCGCGTCCCGTCCGGCCCGAGTATCATCGAGAGGTGGGCGAATTCCGGCAGCGTCCAGCCCAGGGCATTGTAAAGGCAGATCTGCAGCGGGGTGTTGGAAATATGGTCGTCCCCGCGGATGACGTGGGAGATCTCCATCAGGTGGTCGTCAACCACGCAGGCGAAGTTGTAAGTGGGATAGCCCGACGTCTTCAGCATGACGAAGTCGGAAAGCAGTTTATTCTCGAACTTCACGTCCTTGTGTATCAGGTCGTGCCAGCCGGTAAAGCCGGTGTCGGGCATGCGCAAGCGCACCACCGACTTGCGGCCCTGGGCCTCAAATTCTTTTTTCTGCTCCTCCGTGAGGTTCCGGCAGCGGCCCCCGTAAGTGAGCGGGCGTTTCTCCAGCGCCGCTTTCTTGCGCACCTCGTCCAGCTCTTCCAGCGTGCAGTAGCAGCGGTAAGCTTTGCCCTCGCCTATCAGCTGGTCCGCGTATTTCCGGTAGATCCCCTGCGCTTCGCGCACGCTCTGCACATAGGGCCCGTAGGCGCCCTTCTCCGTCCCGTCGGCCATCACGCCCTCGTCCCACGCCAGGTCCAGCCAGCGCATGCTCTCGTAGATAGACTTCACGGACTCAGCGGTCGAGCGGTCCTCGTCGGTGTCCTCGATACGCAGGATAAATGTTCCTCCCGCTTTCTTTGCGAAAAGATAATTAAAAAGCGCGGTCCTCGCGCCGCCTATGTGGAGGTGTCCCGTGGGTGAGGGTGCGAATCTTACGCGGTTCATATGTTTCCTTTTATTTCCGTTGACTTACTTCTGGCTTTCCTGCAGGAGTTCCCTGGCGTGTTTAAGGCCAAGCTCGGAAGATTGTTTTTTGCCGCCCAGCATGCGGGCTATTTCGCGCTCGCGGGCGGCAGGGTCAAGAAGGTTCACAGCGGCGGCGGAAACGCCGTTCTTTACGTCTTTTTCGACAAAGAAGTGAGCGCTGCCGAAAGCCGCCACCTGGGGGAGATGCGTGATGCAGAAGATCTGTTTATCCGCCGCCAGCCGGGCCAGTTTTTCCCCCACCAGGCGGCCGGTGACCGCGCCGACCCCGGCGTCCACCTCGTCGAAGACCTGCGCGCCAATACGGTCGGCGCGGGAAAGGGCGGTCTTTAGCGCCAGCATGATGCGCGCCATCTCGCCGCCGGAAGCGGTGTAGCGCAGCGGCCTGAGCGGGTACCCGGGATTCGCGGTGAAAAGATATTCCACCGAATCACCGCCGGAAGAGGTTATCGCCTCCTCGTCGTACGCGGCGTCCACGGAAAAGCGCACTTCTTTGAAGC
>JAJZVJ010000085.1 GCA_021845705.1 bacterium | reverse complement strand
GCAGCGTCCCGCCCCTCAGCGTGGACCCGGACAGCTCCTTAATCGCTTTTATGTCCACCACTACCTCGGGGCGCGCCAGGTTTTCCTTCAGGTGCACTACCAGGTCGGTCCCGCCGGCCAGGGCCCTGGCTTTTTCCCGGTAAAGCGAAAAGACATGGAGAGCTTCGTCCATGTCCTTCGGTTTCACATATTCAAATTCTGTAGTTATCGGCATATTTCCTCCAAAAAAATCGGGGGGGCGAGGGTCGGGAGTCAACGAAGAAGAGAAATCCGTGATTCTCGATCCCCGACTCCTGACCCGCGACTAGTTTTTTACGCTGTCCAGGCTACGACGCGGCCCATCGCCGATTCGAGCTCCATTCCCTTGAGCGGGAAAAAGCCCAGCCAGCAGCGCTTGTTGGAAAGTTTGTCTATCTCGCCGCCCAGGTTCTCGGCGTGGACCAGGCGCTTGGGGAACAGTTTTAGGTGCATGACCTGGTAGTAAATATCCTGGGGGAACATCTCATCCCATTTCTTGCCGTAGTTTTCCACGAGCTTGTTCTCGGCCTCGATAAAGAGCTTCGGATGCCAGTTGCGGATGATGGTATTCATCGGGTGGTCGGCGCTGCCGCAGTCCACGCCTATCCACTTGAATTTCATATCGAGCTCCCACTTATGGAAGCGCGGCCCGGGACCGGGATGCTTGCAGAAGTACCGCACCTCGTCGCAAGTTCCCTTCTCATACCAGGCGTACTTGTGGTAGCCGGTGTTTATGATAAGAATGTCGCCTTTGCGAATGTCGGCGCGCTTCATCAGGAGCTCCGGCTCATAAAGGTCGTAATCGCCCACGTCCTTCGAAATATCCGCCACGACCGCGTTGCCTATCCATTCCTTCATGGGGACTTCGCCGATAGTGCGGCCCGCGCTGTAAAAGTGGATCTCGCCGTCCATATGGGTGCCCACGTGGTTGGAGGTGGTCATGATCTGGCCGTTAGCGCCCTGCCCCATGTGCGCGCCGGCGATCCGCTTGAAATACTGCAGCCCGAGCGGCATATAGCTGGGCCACGGGGGGGTATGGATGCTGAGCGGCTGGGTCAGGTCGTACATTTTGGCCTTTTCCATGAATTTCATAAAGTCGTTGGGTTTCATTGCGGGGACCTCCATTGAGTCGGGCTGCCTACAGGAAAATTCTAACAAATGCAGGGGGGTAAATAAAGGATATAAGGGCACAGGTAAACGGGGGTACGGCCTTAGCCGCTACCCCCGTATCCGGGGCCTGGTCGGAGCGGCACAGGCCGAACTTTGTAATATCCACGGCCGCGCCCGAAAAGACGCCCGAACTACTTCCGCCGGGACGCAGCTAGTACGATTTGGACATCAGTACCCTCTGTTTGGAGGGCTTGCCGGTGAGAATGCAAACGCCCTCGCCCTTGGCCTCCGCCGGGATCTGGTCCTCAAAAGGGATGCAGCGGATGCTGGTCTCGAAGCGCTTGGCCATTTCTTCTTCCTGCTCCGCGCTCCCGGCCCAGTGCACCCAGGCGAAACCACCGCCCTCGCCCTTGAAGAATTTTTCATAATCCTCTATCTTATCAAGCACCCGGGTACGGTCGGACCGCAATGCCCGGGCCCGCTCCAGCAGCTCTTTCTGCATAGCGTCGAGCGTGGGGACGATAGAAGCGATCGCCTCCGCCCTGGGCAGGAAGGATTTGCGGCGGCGTCTCTGGGCGTCGGGAGCCTCGCCCTTTATCTCGGGGACGAACCTGCGCGCGATGCAGAGAGAACCTTTTTCCAGGTCCTTCGGCCCCACTTCTATCCGGAGCGGAACGCCCTTGCCCTCCCATTCATAATATTTCGCGCCGGGCATGATGCCTTCCCTGTCGTCGACGCGGACAGCGACGCCCAGGGCTTTAAGTTCCGCGGCGACTTTCTTCGCCTCTTCCGCTGTCCTGACGTGCTCCTCTTCGCTTTTATAGATGGGGATAATTATTACCTGCACCGGCGCGAGCTTCGGCGGAAGCACCAGGCCGGCGTCGTCGGAATGCGTCATGATCAGCGCACCGATAAGGCGTGTACTGACGCCCCAGCTGGTGGCGTAAACGTACTCGAGCTGGCCGCTCTTGTTCTGGAACTTTACGTCGGCGCCCTTTGAAAAGTTCTGCCCCAGGTAATGGCTGGTGCCCATCTGCAGGGCCTTGCCGTCCTGCATCATCCCCTCGATCGCGAGCGTCTCCAGCGCGCCGGCGAAGCGCTCGCCCTCGGTCTTGCGGCCCTTGATGACCGGCACCGCCATCACGTTCTCGGCGAAATCGGCGTAGACGTCGAGCATGCGCCAGGTTTCCTCAAGCGCCTCTTTCTCCGTGGCGTGCGCGGTATGCCCTTCCTGCCAGAGGAATTCCGCGGTGCGCAGGAACAGGCGCGTGCGCATCTCCCAGCGCACGACGTTCGCCCACTGGTTTATAAGGAGCGGCAGGTCGCGGTAGCTCTGGATCCAGTTCTTGTACTGCGCCCAGATGATGGTCTCGCTGGTGGGGCGCACTACGAGCGGCTCCTCGAGCTTTGAATCGGGGTCGGGGACGATCTCCCCGTTGACGGACTTAAGCCGGTGATGCGTAACTACCGCGCATTCCTTCGCGAAGCCCGCGGAATGTTTCTCTTCGCGCGAAAAGAACGAGAGGGGGATGAAAAGGGGGAAATAGGCGTTCTCGTGGCCGGTCGCCTTGAAGCGGTCGTCGAGCTCCCGCTGCATTTTTTCCCAGATGGCGTAGCCGTGCGGCCTGATCACCATGCAGCCGCGCACCGCGGAATGCTCGGCAAGCCTGGCGTTGCTGATGACGTCCAGGTACCACTGCGAGTAATCCTGCGCGCGGGGCGTTACCGCGGCCGCTTCCGTCTTCTGCTTGTTGTCCGGTTTGTTCATAATAAGATCTTTCCTTGGCTCGTCCCGCGCCCGCAAGAACCGCGCCCGGGCCCATGCTGGTTTTATTTAGAGTTCCTGATCTTCCTTATCACTTCGTTGACCCATTCCGATTCTTTCACCACTTTCATCTGCTTGCCCTTTTCAATCCAGATACCGCGGCCCTTGCCGCCGGCCACGCCAAAGTCGGCGGAGCGCGCCTCGCCGGGGCCGTTCACTACGCAGCCCATGACGGCTATCTTCATGCCCTCGGATTTCTTCAGCAGGTTCCGGTCGGAATAGATCCTGTCCTCGAGCTCGTGTATGACTTTTCCCACGTTCACCTGGCAGCGGCCGCAGGTGGGGCAGGAAACCAGGTCCGGCCCGTACCTGCGCAGGCCAAGGCTTTTTAATATTTCGTACGCGGCGCGGACCTGCAGGGCCGGGTCTTCCGTCAGCGAAACGCGGATAGTATCGCCTATACCCTGGGAGAGCAGGAGCCCGATGCCCAGCGAAGACTTCACCGTGCCCGCAAGAAAGCTGCCCGCCTCCGTGATCCCCAGGTGCAGCGGGATATCGGATTTTGAGGCGAAAAGGGTATTGGCCATCACGGTACGCTCTATGTCGTCCGCCTTAAGGGAAACTACTATGTCGCGGAAACCCAGCCGTTCAAGCGCCCGCGCCTCGTCCAGGGCTTCTTTCACCATCTGCTTCGCCCAATCGTAAGGCTTCCAGGCCGGGTGCGGGTTCTCCTTCAGGGCCTTAAGCGACCCGGCGTTAACGCCTATCCGGATCGGGATGCCGGCGGAGGCGCAGGCGCGTACAACTTCCCGGACCTTGTCCTTTTCACCGATGTTCCCGGGGTTTATGCGCACCTTGTCCGCTCCCTGGCGCACGGCCTCCACGGCCAGCCGCCAGTCGAAATGGATGTCCGCCACCAGCGGGATGGAGATAGCGCGCTTTATACGGCCCAGGTTCAGGGCGGCCTCCATGTCCGGGACAGCCACGCGAATGATCTCGCAGCCGGATTCCTCCAGGCGGCGTATCTGGTCCACGGTGGCTTTCAGGTCGCGGGTATCCGTATTGCACATCGACTGCACGGAGACGGGGCTGGAGCCGCCTATAGTAAAGCGGCCCACCCTGACCACGCGCGTTTTACGGACCCTGTCGTTGCAGTCGCAGCCCATTTATTTGACCTCGGACTGTTCAGCGGCGGCCTTTTTGGAGGAATGGGCGGAGACGATGCGCATGATGTCGCTGTAGGTGGCAAAGAGCATAATTGAGAGCAGCATAGCTATGCCCGCTCCATTGATGTACTTCATTACATTTTCATTGACCTTGCGCTTGAAGACGCCCTCGAACAGGAAAAGCAGCATCCAACCGCCGTCAAGAAGCGGGATCGGAAGCAGATTAAAAAAACCCACCGCCACTGAAATAATCGCCGCCAAGATCACAGACTCGCTAAATCCAGTATGGGCCACTTTGCTGACGAGGGTAACTATTCCTATCGGCCCTGAGAGATCCGGCCTCTGACGGTGGTAGATGTTAGAAGCCAGCGTTTTTACGGTGATAGCGGTAAAATACCAGCAGTTGTGCAGAGCCATATCTAAAGCTTTAAAAACCGGCACCCGGACATAATCCGTACCGGGAGAGATCCCGATCACGCCGCGCTTTCCGCCTTCGGGGGCCAGGCGGGTCTTGAGCTTAACGGAGGACTCCGCTCCTGCGCGGGTGTAGGTCAGCGACACCTCTTTCTCTATCTTGGGATATATTTTATCCGCCATAGCGGCCCAGGTGGCCACAGACACGCCGTCGACCTTGAGCACCCGGTCCCCGGGCTTAAGGCCGGCCGTTTCCGCCGGGTAGCCCTGGGTCAGGTCGCCGATGACGGGCGCGACGGAAGGGACAGGCTCGCCCACAAAAAGGATCACGCCCGAAAAAAGCACGAAAGCCAGTAGGTAATTCATTACGGGCCCGGCAAAAACAACTCCCAGCCTGATGTACCAAGGCTTGGAAAAGTACTCGTCTGGAGCGCCGGAAACCTCTTCCAGGCTCTCGCCGGCCGGTTTGACATAGCCGCCGAGCGGGATGAGCCGCAGCGAGTAGCGGGTTGCGCCGCGGGTGCGCCCGAAGAGCTCGGGGCCGAAGCCGAAGGAGAAGGCGTCAACCCTTATGCCCGTAAGTTTGCAAATGATGAAATGTCCCAGCTCATGGAGAAAGATCACCAGGCCGAAAGTATACACTACCGCCAGAACGGATTTGATCATATTAACCTCTTCGTTAATGTAACGTCCAAAGCTTTCTGCCTGGCCCAGCCGTCGGCCTCAACGGCGCCGGCCAGCGTAAGGCGCGCGCCGGAAGCGGAGCCGCAGGCCGCCAGGACTTTTTCAACCACGGCGGGGATATCCGTGAACCTGAGCTTCCCGGCCAGGAATCTCTCCACCGCCACTTCGTTGGCGGCGTTCAGCGCCGCCGGGCACACGCCGCCGCGGCGCGCGGCTTCAAAAGCGAGTTCAAGGCACGGGAAACGCCTGAAGTCAGGGCGCGCGAAATCGAGCCGGGCCAGCTTAAAAAGGTCCAGCGGCTCCGCCAGCGAAGGCGCGCGTTCCGGCCAGGTAAGCGCGTACTGTATCGGCAGCTTCATATCGGGCCTGGAAAGCTGGGCAAGCACCGACCCGTCCCTGAACTCGACTCCCGAATGGACCACTGACTGCGGGTGTATCACCACTTCAATTTTAGAGACCGGCAGCGAAAAAAGGTTCTTTATCTCTATGGCCTCAAGGCCCTTGTTCATCAGCGTCGAGGAGTCCACGCTGATCTTGGGCCCCATGTCCCAGCGCGGGTGCTTCATGGCCTGGGCGGGGGTGACCCCGGCAAGAGAACCTTTGCGGGCGTAGAAAGGGCCGCCGGAAGCCGTAAGGAAGACCCGCGCCACTTCGGCGCCGTAGCGCCCGGGCTCAACGGAGGCAAGGCACTGGAAAATAGCCGAAGGCTCGGAGTCCACAGGGATGATCTTGGCCTCCCAGCGCTCCGCCTCCTTCATAAGGAGCTCGCCGGCCATCACCATCGGCTCCTTGTTGGCCAAAGCTATGTGTTTTGAAGCGCGTATCGCGGCAAGAAGGGGGGCGAACCCGACCGCGCCGGTTACGGCGCTTAGCACTATATCGGCCTGTTTCAGCGAGGCCATGCCGGCCAGGCCCTCAATGCCGGGCGGCAGCAGCCTGACGCCGCGGGGGACGCGGGCGCGGAACTCTTTCCAGGCGTCATAATCAAAGACCGAGACAAAGGCGGGCTTTACGGCCCTTATCTGGGCTTCGAGCGCTTTGAGATCGGAATTTACCGAAAGGCCCAGCGTCCGCCAGCCGCGGCCGAGGTTTTTAACGGCTTTTACGGCGTTGGCGCCTATCGAGCCGGTTGAGCCGAGTATTACGACGTTCTTCATCAGCGCGCGAGCACCGCGTAATAATAGATCACAGGCGCTAAAAAGATGTAGGAGTCAAAACGGTCGAGTATGCCGCCGTGGCCGGGAAGGAGGCTTGAAGAGTCCTTGGCGCCTACGGCGCGCTTAAGCATGGACTCGGCTATATCAGAGACCTGGCCGAAGATCCCGATCAGCACCCCGGCGCCGACCGCGAACAGGGGGGTAATGGAACCGCCCATAAGCCGGCTTATCCCCCACGCGGTAACGATCGCGGCAATAAAGCCGGCAGCCGCGCCCTCCCAGGTTTTCTTGGGGCTTATGGTAGAAAGCTGGCGGCGGCCGAAAGACTTCCCGAGGAAGTAGGCGGCCGTGTCCATTATCCAGACCGTCACTATAAGCATCACGGTCAGCGCTAGGCCGTCGGGCCTGATATCGCGTATGGCCACCAGGTGAAAAAGCGACCAGGAGATCATGAATATTCCCAGCAGCGTGAGCCCTATGCGCTCAAGGTACTTTTTAGACCGGAATAGTTCATAACACATCACTCCTATCACCGTAAGCGCCAGCACCAGGCCGGTAAAATTGTTGCCGCCGGCCTGCGCCGCGCCGAAGCGGTCGAAGTACAGGGCGGCCGGGAGCAGCAGGCCGAAGAAATAAAGCGTCGGGGCCTGGACGGGCTTTGCGCCCAGCTTCATAAGCGTGGAGAATTCGTAAAGAGAAAGCGCGATGATAGTGAAGACGAAGACGGCGTAGGCCTGGCCTCCGGTGCGGATCAGGAACAGTACCACCGGGATGCCGAACAGCGCGGTCAGGACTCGTGGTAAAAGCATTATTTTCCTCTCCTTCTTTCCCGCTCCTGGTACTCCACCAGGGCTTTCGTAAATTCTTTTTCTCGGAAATCCGGCCAGAAGGTGTCCGTCACGTAGAACTCGCTGTAGGCGGTCTGCCAGAGCAGGAAATTGGAAATGCGCATCTCGCCGGAGGTCCTGATCAGCAGGTCCGGGTCCGGCAGCGAGGGGGAATAAAGCAGTTTCGAGAAAGAATCCTCGTCCACGCTTTTCACTCCGGAAGCCAGGGCGGCGTTAACGGCGTCCAGTATTTCCTGGCGCCCGCCGTAGTTCAGGGCTATGTTCAGGACCATGCCGGTATTATGGCTGAGACGCTCCTCCGCCGCCTTGAGCGCTTCCCTCGCCGCCTTCGGAAGTTCGCTGATGCGTCCGCTCAGCATGAGCCTCACGCCCTCCTTATCAAGCTCTTCGGCATAGGAGATTATGGTCCGCTTGAGCAGGAACATCAGGGCGCTTACTTCCAGTTTGGAACGGCTCCAGTTCTCCGTGGAGAAGGCGTAGATGGTAAGAGCTTTAATTCCCGCGCGGCTGGCGAAGCGCACCACGGCGTGGACCGACTCGACCCCCGCCTTGTGCCCGGCTACCGAAGGCAGGCCGCGTTTTTTGGCCCAGCGCCGGTTGCCGTCCATTATGATGGCTACATGGGCGGGCAGTCGGTCGGCATTAAGTTTTTCAGCTGTCGTCATTCGGCTTTTCGCCTGCCCGGGTCAGACGGTAAGAAGTTCCTTTTCCTTGGCGGCCACCACGTCGTCCACGTTCTTGACGAAAGAGTCGGTCAGCTTCTGCACCGCTTCCTCGTTGCGGGCCGAATCGTCCTCGGAGATGGCTCCGGCTTTCTGGGCCTTCTTGATCTTTTCCAGCGCGTCGCGGCGGACGTTGCGCATCTGCACGCGGAAGTCCTCGCCCATGCTGTGAACGACTTTAACCATCTTTTTCCGCTGGTCCTCGGTCATGGGGGGGAGGTTAATGCGGATCACGCCGCCGTTGCGCGAGGGGGAGGAACCGAAATCCATCT
>JAJZVJ010000084.1 GCA_021845705.1 bacterium | reverse complement strand
GAAGAGACGACCTTGGCGCGCAGGGAAACTTTTGATTTTACGGTGGAGCCCACCTTGTGCCTGGCGGAGAACTCCGGCCCGTAAAGTATCTTCCAGCCGCGTTTAAGCGCGCGGTAGGCCAGGTCGGTCTCCTCCATTATATAAGGGGAATAGATCTCGTCGAAGCCGCCCAGCTCGCGGAACCTGGCGGCGTCGCAGAAGAAATAGGCCCCCTGCACGCTGAAGGAAAGGTACGGGCCCGGGGACTTCAGTTCGTCGTTGAAAATATTCCCGGTGAAGCGCAGGAAGCCTTTTTTCCAGACCCCGCGTTTTATACCGTCTATCTGCCGGCCCGTGTGATAGTCGAAGCCGCAGGGCGCGAGCGCGAAGACGTCGGCGCCGGTGAAATAGCCGGAAAAGGAGGAAAAATAATCCGGCGCCAGGCTGACGTCGTTATTGAGGAAGAAAAGCACGGAGTTGGCGGCCCGGGCCGCGCCGAAATTGCAGGCCCTGGAAAATCCTCCGTTGCGCGGGGTGGAGACTACTTTCAGCGGCGGCCCGGCGCAGAGGGCGGCGGCGGAGGCGGCGCTGCGGTCCGAAGAACGGTCGTCCACGAAAATAACCTCTTTCGGCCCGGGATAGTTCTTCACCGCCTCCAGGACGGTAGGAAGGAACTCCTTTATAAGGGAGACGCCGTTGTAGTTCGGGATTATTACGCTGAGGGACCTGTAACTTGCCACAGGGAGAGTATCGCATTTAAGCCGCGCCGCGCACAAGCCGGGCCCGGAGCTTAGGAGAGGCCGGTTCTCCCCGCCCGGGAACCTGCCCGCGGCCCCGGCAGCGGACAGGCTTCTTTTATGGGGGGGCAATAATTTCGTAGAATTGAGAATATGAAAATCAAATCCTTTAACGTGATCCCCAACCTGCCTCCAAGCCTTGAGGCGCTGGACGAGCTGTCCACCAATATGTGGTTCACCTGGAACTGGGACGCTATAATGATGTTCGTAAGCATGGACGAGGACCTTTGGCACCGCTCTCACCGCAATCCTAAATGGATCCTGGGCACCCTGGCCCCCGAACGCCTGGAGGCCCTTGGCAAGGACCCCGCCTTCCTCGGCAAACTCGGCGAGATCAAGAATAAATTCGAGACCTATATCGCCAACAAGGAGACCTGGTTCGCCAAGAACGCCGACGGGCGGGACAAGGACATGCAGGTCGCTTATTTCTCCATGGAGTACGGCATCGGCGAAGGCCTGCCTATCTATTCCGGCGGCCTGGGGATGCTTTCAGGCGACCACCTTAAGTCTTCCTCCGACCTGGGTATGCCCGTGGTCGGCGTGGGCCTGCTTTACAGGAAGGGCTACGTTCAGCAGGTGCTGAACCGCGATAACTGGCAGGTGGAACGCTACCCGGAGAACGACTGGTACAACATGCCGGTGGAGGTGGTGAAAGACGCCGCCGGCAAGCCGCTGCGCGTTACCGTGGACCTGGCGGGGGAGCACGTGCAGATAGGCATCTGGAAGGTCCCGGTGGGCCGCACCTCCCTGTTTTTGCTCGATACCAACCTGCCGGAGAACTCGCCGGCCGCCAGGGTGATAACGGAGCAGCTTTACGGCGGCGACCGTGAGAACCGGCTGCGCCAGGAGATAGTGCTGGGGATAGGCGGCGCGCGGGCGCTCGAGGCTATGGGCCTGAAGCCGACGGTTTTCCACGTGAACGAGGGGCACAGCGCTTTCCTGCTTTTCGAGCGGATAAGGCAGCTCATGAAGGGCCGGGGCATGTCCTTCGCCGAAGCCCGCGAGGTGGTCTGGTCTTCCTCCGTGTTCACCACCCACACCCCGGTGATGGCCGGCAACGAGTATTTCGATTTCGAGCTGATAAGGAAATACCTGGAAAGTTACTGCCGCGAACTCGGGATCACTTTCCCCGAATTCCTGGAGCTGGGCAAAGAGGAACATTCTTCGATGGGTTACTGCATGACGGTCATGGCCATGCGGCTCTGCGCTTTCCTTAACGCCGTGAGCCTGCTGCACCGCGACACGTCGCGCGAGATGTGGCACAAGCTGTGGCCCCAGCTGCCGCGCTACGAGATCCCGATAGAGGGCATAACCAACGGCGTGCATACCTGCTCCTGGATAAGCCACGAGCACCATAAACTGTACAGCAAGACCCTCGCCGGCGGCCAGAACAACCTGCCGGATTCCTGCGACTGGCCCAAGACCGCCGAGATAGACGACAAGGAGTTCTGGGACGTCCACATGGTCCGGAAAGTGAAGCTGGTCAACCTGGTGCGCGAGCGCCTGAAGCGCCAGCACCTGCGCCTGGGCGCGGACCGCACCGTGCTGGCCGAGGCGCAAAGCGTCCTTAACCCGGAATACCTTACCATCGGTTTCGCGCGCCGCTTCGCCACGTACAAGCGCGCCACGCTCTTCATGCGCGACCTGGAGCGCCTGCTGGAGCTGGTCACCGACGAGAAAATGCCGGTGCAGTTCGTGTTCGCCGGCAAGGCGCACCAGGCCGATACCCACGGCAAGGAGTTCATAAAGGCCGTGGCCAGGCTGTCGATGGACCCCCGCTTCAAGAACCGGATCATCTTCGTGGAGGACTACAACATGAACGTGGCCCGCTACATGGTGCAGGGCGTGGACGTCTGGATGAACAACCCGATCCGCCCGCTGGAGGCCTCCGGCACCAGCGGCATGAAGGCCGTTATTAACGGCGTTATGAACCTTTCGGTGCTGGACGGCTGGTGGGTGGAGGGCTACTCGCCCGACGTGGGCTGGGCCATAGGCGGCACCGACGCCTACAATTCGGACGAGGAGAGGGATTACGTGGAATCGGAGTCCATCTATAACCTGATAAAGAAGGTCATAGCCCCGCTTTACTACGACCGCGGCCCGGACGGCCTGCCGCACGGCTGGCTGAAGATGATGAAGACCTGCGTGCAGAAACTCGTCCCGCACTTCAACACCAACCGCATGCTGCGCGAGTACCACGATAAATTCTACACCGCGGCCCACCGTTCTTCCAGGAAATTCGCGGAGAACACCCGCGCGGCCGAAATAGCGAGGTGGCGCAAAAATCTTGATGCCAACTGGCCGCGGGTCAGGGTGGTGCTGGACCAGTTCAAACCGGAAATGCAGCTTCATGCCGGCGCGAAGCTGCCCGTAAGCGCCGTGGTCTGGCTCGGGGACCTGAAGCCGGAGGACGTGGACGTGCAGCTGTACATAGGCACGGCGGGGGGCGAGGAAGGCATGTTCAAGGAGGGGCGCTCCGTTTCCATGCACAACGAGGCCAGGATGGGGGACGCTTATGTCTACAAGGGAGAACTGCCCTGCTACAAGAGCGGCCGGCACGATTTTTCCGTGCGGGTCATCGGGCGCCACCCGGACGCGGTGAACGTCCTTATGCCCCTGCACATTAAATGGAGCGAGGAATAACGCGGGAGCCGGCGCGGGCGTAACGGCCGTTTTGCAAGCCCCGGGTTGTGTTTTTTGGCGGTATTTTATATATAATACTGTTAACGGCCGGCAACGGCCCGGTAGTCTTAGTAATTAAAGAGAGGTAAATAAGCAAATGGCTAAAGGTAAAGTTAAGTGGTTCAACGACAAGAAGGGGTTCGGTTTCATCATTCCTGAGGACGGTTCTAAAGACCTCTTCGTGCATCACTCTTCCATAACCGGTGAAGGGTTCAAGACACTGGCTGAAAACCAGGAAGTTGAATTTGAAACCGAAAACACGGATAAAGGCCCCAAGGCCATTAACGTGAAGAAAGCCCCCGCCAAGTAAGAACGGCCTTTCTTTAAATTGAACCGGCCCCGCTTTAAAGGGGCCGGTTTTTTTGCGTCCGGTTCGAACTTGACTCCCGGTCCGTTCAGTAGTAAAGGAATTCGCGCCTGGTTATTTCGGGGGCGTATTGCGTGTCCTGCAGGCGGTTGCCGTTATATACGATAACGCGCGCCCTGCGCTCCTCGATCCAGTTGCCCTTCGGGTCGTATTTGTAGGCATAATCGTACTCGTACTTGGGCTCGGCGGCGTCGGCGTCGTAAGCCAGTTCTTTTTCGGGCCTGCCTTTGGCGTCGCAGTAGATCTCGTTGCGGGTCACGGGCTGCTCCCCGGAATCGTAGGCGGAGATCACTTTGCGCCGCAGCGTCCCGTCTTCGCGCATTTCGTAGATGGTCTTCTTGTGCAGCTCGTTGTTCTGGTCGTAAACGGATTCGGTGCGGGAACTGGTGGCTTTGTTCCAGGTATAGGTCTCCCGCTTCAGCTGGCGGCCCTCCGGGTCGTTCACTATCATCTCGGTGAGGTTGTTAGCCTTGTCGTAGGAGTACAGCGTTACGCTTTCCAGGTTCATGAACGGGTCGAAGGCGTGCTCTTCCGAGACGAAGCCGTTGCGGGCGTAAAGCCTGAAGATCTGCCGCACCGGCTTGCGCGCGGTTTCCCTGCCCTGGGAGGGGGAAGCGTCGTAAACCTGCACTACGCCGAAATCCTTCTTGCGGTATTTGCGGCAGAAATCATCCAGGGAGGACTGGGCCTCGTCGCTGAAAGTGGTGGTGAGTTTCTCCTCCGATTTCAGCTTGTCGCAGAGAGCGCGGGCCTCGTCCTTTTCCTTGTAAACGTAGGAATTCCTGAGTACGAGGGTCTTGCCGTCGTACTCGGCCTCCTCGGTCTTCATCCCGTACAGGTCGCAGGAGACGGTGTTCACGCTCCTGGGGGAACCGTCCAGCCACTTCTTGCCGCGGCGCAGCGGCTCCATGCGCGAGATCTTGAGCGTGCGCGTTTTCGGCGTAAGTACCGGGCACTTAAGGACGGTTTCCGCGGAAGCCGCGGCGCAAAGAAAGAACAGGAGCGCGAATAAAGCCGGATGTCTCATCAGGTATCTCCCGCGGCGGGCCCGGGGCGGCCGCCGCTTGTGCAGAACGCTAGTGAAATATATTATACTTTTACGAGCCCACAATTGGAACTATTTAAGGAGACCCTTTATGACCGAAACGAAACAGGATCCCGCGAAGCCGATGCAGCTGGAGGTGCAGATGGACGAGGCGACCGCGCAGGGAAACTACGCCAACCTGGCCGGCGTTACCCACAGCGAGACCGAATTTATCTTCGATTTTCTTTTCCTGCAGCCCAACCAGCCCAAGGCGAAGCTCCGTTCGCGGATCATTTCCAGTCCCGTGCATACCAAGCGCTTCCTGGCGGCCCTGCAGGAGAACATAAAGCGCTATGAAGAGCGCTTCGGCGTTATCCCGGAGCGCGCCGTAAACCTGACGCAGGGGCACAGCTGAGAAGGCGGCCGGGAGCAAAAGAAAGAGGCCGCGCCGGCGGCCTCTTTCTTTTACGGCCCAAGGCGCGCGCTCAGGTGTTCCCCTGCAGCATGAAGGTCTGCTTTTCGGCGGGCAGGAAGCAGTTGAGCGAGTAGCCTTTGGCCTGTATCCGTTCCCTGGCGTCGGCCAGCAGCTTGTCCAGTTCGTCGTCGGAATAGTCGGGGTTGGCGTGGAAAAGCATAAGGTCCCTGGCCTGGGCTTTTTCTACGGCGAAATCCACCACGACGGACAGGCCCGAGTGCCCTTCGTGCTTGCGCTTCTCATAGTCGGCGTCGGAGTAGACCGCGTCGTGGATAAGGATATCGGAGCCGCGCACGAAGCCGCCCAGTTTCTCGTCATAGTCCTGGAAAGCGGTGGCGTCGCCCCAGATCTCGCTGTCCGGGGCGTAGGTGATCTTTTTGCCGAGGGTGTCCAGCACGTAGACGAGCGTGCTGGTAGGGTGGTTCGCGTACATGGAGGAAAGTTTAACTCCGGGGAACAGCTCGTAGTTGTCTTCCAGGATCTCGTAAATATCTATTTTCGCCTTGGGCGGCTGTTTCGTAAGCGAGAACGAGCTGTAGAACGTGGCCTGGGCCACCTCTTTCAGGCTTTTTTCGGGGTCGTTCGCGCCTATTATGTGTATCGAGAAGGCCGGGTCGTAGAGGGGGGCGAAGCGGCCGAGCCCCAGGATATGGTCCAGGTGAAAATGCGTCAGGCAGATCCAGATATCCTTGTAGTAGCGTTTTTTTTCCGCTATCACCCTGCCCAGTTCCACTATGCCGGTGCCGGCGTCGAAGATGAAAATGTGTTCTTTGGTCTCTACTGAAACGCAGGAAGTCTGGTGCCCGTAGCGGGAATTCCTGTTCGGCAACTCGGCCGGAAGGCCCCTGGAGCCCCACACCGTAAGGCGTATCTGGCCGGGGTCCAGGTCGCTGGCCTGCTCGACCTCGTCTTCCCGGATAATGGCGGGAGCGTCGGCGACCTGCCGGGAGGGGGGCTGCGCGGGGGCGGACCCCTCAAGGATGGTCTTAACGGTATTGGAAAAAGTCTCTACGTTGTAAGGTTTCTGAAGAAAGAAATCCGCCCCAAACTGGAAAGCGCGCTGCTTTTCCACGTCGTAGGATTTGCCGGAAACGACTATTATCTTGATGTGTTTTAAAGCGGCGTCGGATTTAACGGTCTTGCAGATATCCATTCCGGTTATGCCCGGCATCATGATGTCGGTCACTATCAGGCGCGGCATCTGCGCTTTTATCGTAGGGATGGCCTGCAGGGAGTCCTGTACCAGGGTGACGGTGTAGCCCGCGTCGGTAAGGAGGTCGCGGGAGAGCTCCCCTACCATGGGGTCGTCGTCTATTATGATCACGTCTGGGTTTGCCATTATTTTCTCCGGCCGCGCGGCGCCGGTTTCGCCGCTTAACGGGCCCGGCCCGTCCTGCGGCCGAGCGGCCTCAGCTGGTATTTACTATAATACATTATATATTTTGGTTCGTTAAGGAAATGTTGCGCAGAGGTTAAATTTAATGGCCGGCCGCGCCGCGCGGCGGCAACAGGCTTGAATTATGATGAGAATAATAGCGGGTTCAAAAAGGGGGCGCAGTATTTTTTCCATCCCCAGGGATAAGTTCGTAAAGCCCATCTCCGGGCGCATACGCCAGTCCCTGTTCGACATCCTGCGGCCCTACGTTACTGGTTCCATATTCCTGGACCTTTACGCCGGGACCGGGGCGGTGGGGCTGGAGGCCCTTTCGCGCGGGGCGTCCAAAGCCGTTTTCGTGGAGAAAGACGGGCTGTGCATGAAAACCATCGAAAAGAATATCGCCGCCCTCGGTTTTTCCGAACAGGCCAAGGCGCTGAAAGCCGACGTGCTCAGCGGGGTAAAGTGGCTGGAGCATTTCTCGGACTACAAGGGGTACGATATCGTTTTCATGGGGCCGCCGTACCGCACCGCGGAGAACCTTCCCCTGTATTACAGCATGGAGACCCTTAAGCTGCTTGCGGAGGCCCGCATCTCCACCCCTACGGGGCTGATCGTGGTCCAGCATCACAGGAAGGAAGAGGTTTCGGCCCCGCCCGGCCTTGAGCACGTCCGGCGCGAAAAATACGGCGATACCGACGTGGATTTTTTCCGCCTTTCTAAATGATCTTCGACCCTTTCGAACTTAACTACAGCAAGATCCGCGCCTACCTGGACTGCCCGTTCCTTTACCGGTATATCTACGTGGAAAGGCGCTTCACGCCGCCCATGTCGTTCTCTTCCCTCGGTCTTTCGGTGCACAGGGCCCTGGCCCGCTACCACGCGGCGCCCGGCGGGGACCTGAGCGACCTGCTGGCGCATTACGAGGATGCCTGGCTGCACCAGGGATACGCGAGCCCGCAGGAGAGCATGGAGTTCTATAACCGCGGCGCGCAGGTACTGGAGAACTGGTGGCTCCACTTCCAGCAGAACCCGGCCCAGGTCATGTACTCCGAAAAGAATTTCGAGTTCCCGTTCGGGAAATGGCGGGTTAAAGGCACTATAGACAGGGTGGACCGCATGCCGGGCGGCCTGGTGGAGCTTATAGATTATAAGATGGGTTTTGAGGGCAAGACCCCGGAGGACGTGACCGGCAGCCTGCAGCTCGCTATCTACGCCATCGGGCTGTCGCGCGCGCTTAAACTTAAGGTCGGCTCCATAGCTTATTTTATACTTACCGGCCCGTCCAAGATCTCGGTGCCTTATGATCCCTCCGGCGAAGAAGCTACGCTGGACCTCGTGCGCGGGACAGCGGAAAAGATGCTGGCGCTGGACCTTGCCGGTGAGGGGGTGCGCGTGAACATCATATGTCCCGGTGACACGGTTCCCGGCATGCGGTATCTGCTTCCTCCCGGGGCGACCGAGCGGGATCCCGATGATGT
>JAJZVJ010000083.1 GCA_021845705.1 bacterium | reverse complement strand
GCGCTATCAGGAAGCCGCTGGAATCTATCACGGCCGCCTGGGTATGGGTGCTCTCGGGGAACCCGGTAGTCAGCAGGCTCGAAAGGGCGGTAAGGCTCATCTTGGCGAGGATGACCCCGACGGGCTGGTTGGTGGCGGTGTTCACTATCTGCACGCCCATGGTTATGGCCGGGTAGGACCCCATGTACTTTTCGAGGCCGCCCACGAATTCTCCGGCGCGCATGACCTTGGCGAAGAGGGCGTCGTTGGAAAAGTCCCGCATCTTGGTCTCGTGCACGAAGCGCCCGAGCCGCACGGTTTCAACCCCGGAGGCGTCTATCACGGAGATCTCCAGGAGCGCCGGGTGCAGCTGGATGATATGGTTCACCAGCGCCTGCTGCTTGGCGGTGTTCATGGAGGCGAAGTCCTCCAGGTGGGCGGCGTCGGCCAGGACGTTGCGGAAATTTATTATGTAGCTCGAAACGGTATCGGCGAAACCGACCGCCAGCGCTTCCTGGTCGCGGGAAATAGCGCGGTTAAGGGTCACCTGGCTGAGGTTCACCAGGTAGTAGCCCACGATGCCCAGGGGCACAAGGGAAACGATCAGGAAAATGATCAGGAACTTGTAGAACAGCCTGCCTCGTTTCTTCGGAGTTTCGGTCATATGATAAACCGGCCTTAACAGCAATCAGGATAACTATATTATCACAAAAGCCTGTTACGGAATTGTTGCGCCCCCTTTCCTTGCCTTTACCGAAGAGGCGCGGAGGGCGCGGAGAGCAGAAATAGACCGCTATTTCTCCGCGAACTCCGCGCCTCCGCGGTGGACTTCCCTGATTTTAAACTTACTTCGCGCAGCCCGCCGCGGGCTGCCCGGGAGGAGGGACCTTCTCGAAACCCGGCGTCCTGATAAGTTCGCCGAGCCCCACCATGAAGTTGCGGCCGTTCACCACGAACGACGGGGAAGTCGTTATCCCGAGCCCGGAGGTGGCGGCGAAATCCGCGGCCAGCAGGTCCTTGGCGGCCCCGAAACCGGCGGTCACTTTCGCGTCGTCGACGCCGGCCGCCTTCGCGGCTTTCTGCCAGTCGGAAGAATTTATGTCCTTGTTGCGCTCCAGCAGGTAGGCCTCGAATTTATCCGGGAAATTCTTCGCGATGAAAAGCTGCCGCGCGTTCTCCTCCCACTCCGACTGCCCGTGCAGGCTCGAGAAGGTCCAGCCGCCTTTGTCGTCCTTCTTGGCGTCGCCTATGTAATGTATCTCCAGCTTCAGCCCTTCGGGGAGCTGCTTGTTCTTTTGCGCGTCGAGGACGGAGTTTTCCGCCATGACCCCGAACGGGCAATGGCTCATGACGAAAAGTTCAAGCGTATCGTTCTTCGCCGGCCTGGAGGCGTAGAACCCGTTGCGCTGCCGGTCCTCGTAGACGAGGAAACCGCCTTTTTCGGCGAAAAGGCCGGCTTTTATCTCGTTCGCAAGGCGGGCCTTGGCCTCGGTGGTGGCGGCGAGCACGTAAGCCGGCACGAACTGGAGGTCCGGGAATTTGGCCGCGCGTTCGGGGGAAGAATAATCCAGGACGACCGGCTTTATCCCCTCGAAATACCTGTCGAATACGGAGATCAGGGCGTCGTTCTTCTCTATGCCGGAGCTCAGCACCACCCAGAACGCGGGCGGCGGCGCCTTGGGGGCGGGCTTGTAGCCGGCGGGCAGCGGCACGCGGCGGCCGGCGGGCAGGGAGGCGTTGACCGCGTCGTAAAGCGGCATAAGGCGCTGGGAGCCTTCATAGCGTTTCCCGCCCAGGAAAAGCGCGGTTTCGGTCACCCCGGCGGCGGAGGACTTTTTATACGCGGCCGCGAGGGCGGCGTCCCCTTCCGAAGACGCGCGCCTGCCCAGGTCGTCCGGGTTGATCCCGGCGAACAGGGCGGCGTCCTTCCAGCCGTCGGCCGAGGGGCTCAGCGAGCGGCCGTTAAGGTAGCTTATCAGCTTGCCGGGATAATCTTTTACCACCACGGCCAGGCGGTAGGACTCCGCGAGCTCCGCGTCCCCGCGGCGCGCCGTGAATTTCCCGTCGCTTCCCTTGGTCACGAGCGGGTAGACCTTAAGCCCGGAGCCGGCCAGCCGGCGCCTGACCGTGTCGGCCAGGAAGAACCACTGCCAGCCCTGGCCGTCCATGGCTTCGAGGTAAAGCTCCATCCGGCCGCCGGCCGGCTTAGGGGCGGCAGGGGCTTTCTGGGCGAAAGCGGCGGAGGAAAGCAGCAGCGAGACCAGCAGCAGGATAGCCCTTTTCATTATCTTCCCCTCCTTGAAAGCAGCTGGCGGATGCGTATGCACAGTTCCCGTATGTCGAAAGGCTTTGTTATGTACTCGTCCGCCCCCAGGGAGAAGCCCTGCGTCTTCTCTTCCGCGGAAAGGAAGCGCCCGGTCATCATTATCAGGATGAAATCCTTGGAGAACTTGCGCAGTTCCTGGCAGATCTGGAAGCCGGAAGAATCCGGCAGCTGGATGTCCATGATCACGACTTCAGGCATGTGTTTTTTAGCGGAGTCTATGCCGGCCTTCGCGTTGCCGGCCTCGAAGCAGGTAAAGCCCTCCAGCTCCAGCACCTCGGCGAGGCTCTCGCGCAGGTGGGTGTCGTCGTCAATTACCAGGATCTTCTGTGCAGCCATAATAAAAACCTCCGTTTCAATGCGAACTTCGCGCGGATAAAGCCCCGGGAACCGCCGCGGACGGAAAAGGCTTACCCGCGGCAGGGCTACTTAGCGGGAACCAGTTTGTACCCGACGCAGGGCACCGTGTGCACGTAGCGCGAGGCCTTCCCCATCTTTGAGCGCAGCCGCCGCACGTGCACGTCCACCGTGCGCGGCGACCCGAAATAGTTATAGCCCCAGACGCGCTCTATCAGGTAGGGCCTGGAAAGCACGCGGTTGGGCGAGCTCAGGAACACGTAGAGCAGGTCGAATTCCTTGGCCGTGACCTTTATTTCCTTGCCGCCTATGCGCACCGTGTAGCTGGACATGTTCAGTTCTATCTCGCTCATCTTCAGCACTTCGTCGGCTTGGACGCTGACCGTGCGGCGCACCACGGCCCGCACGCGGGCCACGCTCTCGTGCAGGTCCTGGCTGTAGGCCAGGCACTCGTCCGCGCCCAGCTGGAAGAAAGCCAGTTTATACGAGATCTTCGGGGTTTCCCTGCCGGAGGGCCCGTGCGGGAGCAGGGTCTCCATGCTCAGGCCGGAAGGCATATGGTCCAGGTAGGTATCCGGGGACTCCAGCACGGCTATCACCGGGATGTTCTTGTTCTTGGCCCTGAGGTTGCGCAGGAAGGTCAGCCCCTCCTCGTCGGCAAGGTTCTGGCCTATCATCACCATGTCGAAAGATTTTTCCGCCAGCATCCCCATTACTTCGCGCGCGCGGTGCGCGGTAGCCACGGCATAGCCCTGCCGCGAGAGCATCTCAAGCATCAGCGAAGCCCGCGACAGGTCCTTTGAGGCAAAAATGATGTTAATTTTCACAGGTTCTCCTAAAGTTGCGGCCCGGACGCAGAACGACTATCAGCCGCCCGGCCCCTTAATTCCCGATCGGCACCGTCCGTTAATCGTGGTGTATCTCTTCTATGTCGAAAACTACGCCGCGCAGCCCCAGCACCCCGGTGAAGACGTTGTATACGAAGGAGGCGAACACAAGCACCGCGGTGCTTATTATCACGTAGAGCAGGGCGTAAAGGCCCACGCTGAGTATCTTCTGGAAAGAGCTCATAGGGGACAGCTGCAGGTTGGGGACCACCATGAAGGTTATTATCCCGCCAAGCAGCGCCAGGCAGAAGATCACCAGCGGGACCGAAGAGGTTACCAGCGAACCGACGCTAATATTGCGCACTTCAAGTTTCATGCTTCCTCCAATGCTAATGTAGCTGCCGTACCGGGGCTTTACCAGGGCCGTATTCAGGGCCGGCCCGCTGACGGCAAAATAAAGACCTGCGGGCATGGCCCGCGCTGATAATATAATACATAATTATAGCGGTAAAATAACGCGAAGCGGCTCACCGGCCGGCATAGCCGCAGCGCCGGGCTTTTCGCGCGGCGGCCGGGGCGGGCGCGCGGCGGGGGCTACATGCTTATGCCGGCTTTCGGATAGAACAGGATGAGCGTGCGGTTGGTCTCGGCCGTCTGGCCTACGTGGAGCACTTTCACGTTGAAATTCTGGTTCTTGAACACGGCCTCGCCTTCCACCATCTGGTCCGGCATCTCGAAGGCCTGCCCCACCAGGCGCAGGAGAGTCTGCTGCTGGCTGTCCACCACGTCGAGCAGGTGGATGTTCTTGGAGTCCATCCCGGGGGTGATCTCGAAATTGGCGTAAAGGATGCTGTTGTTCTCGTCGACTACTATCACGTAGTTGGTGGCCGGCACTATAATGCCGAGGAGCGACCGCCACCAGCGCTGTTCGGCTTCCTTGTAGGTGCGGTCCTTGTTGGAGATCCCCTCTATCTCCGTCTTCATTTTCCCCATCAGCCGGGTAATGGCCCCGGCGAGGTCCCCGAACTCGTCGGAGCGCGCCGGGAAGCGCAGGTCGAAATTCTTAAGCGAAACGCTCTCCACGCTGTCGCGCAGGGCGTCCATGGGCGAGATGACGTAATGGTGGAAGAAGAAGTACAGCGGCAGGCCCAGCAGGAAAAGCACGCCCACGGCGCCGAAGATGTACTTGCGCATGGCGGAGCCTATGAGCACCTCCGCCCCGGCCCGGGAGACCAGCATGTCGATTATCCCGATGATCTCGCCGCGCACGGAGAAGGGAATGGCTATTTCGTAGAACGGCTCGCCTTTGACCTGGCGGACCTTCGGCGATTTTGAAAGATAGGCCTGGGCGATGGCGTCGGTGGGGGGCGGGACCTGCTTCTGCAGTTCGTCCCAGCCTATGCCGATAAAGCGGGTCTCTTTATGCCAGCGCACCTTGCCGTTCCGGCTGAGATAAAGCAGCGAGGAAATGCGCTCGTCCTTGGACAGCGACTGCATGATGTCGTACTCTTCGAAAGAGATGGTGTTCGCGTTGTTCAGCAGGCCGTTGCGCAGGGTGGGCGCGTAGACCTTGACGGTCTCTATCACGTCCTGCTTCAGCTTCTCGTCGAAGGTCCACTTGAAAAGATTGTAATAGAAGACGCCGCCCAGGAACATCACATAGATGCCGATACCTACGAACCACATCAGCCATTTTACGGTAAGCCGCATAAATTTATCCTCTGACAAAAAGCCCGGCAACAGCAGGAACCTCTATAAATTCTACAGAACCCGCGTTTCGGACTTGTTACAAAACAATTAACAAAAGCCGTTCCCAAAAGCGGGGGCCGCCCTTTACCCAAGGCGGCCCCGGATCCCCACCTGCCCCGCTGCCCTTACTGCCCGCCGGAAAGTATCTGCTCTATGCGTTTGAGCCCGGCCGAGGTATCGGCGTTGCCCGGGTCAAGCTGCTTGGAGATGGTCCACTCGTCGCGGGCCTTGTCGTAATTGGAGTTCTGGAAGTACTTCAGCCCTTCCAGGTAATGCTGCTGGGCGGCCAGGCGGTTCTCCTCGCTTACGCCCTGCGGCTTTTTGACCATCTCCTCCACCGTGACGCCCTTGCTCTTGGCCTCTTCCTCCGCTTTTTTGCGCGCCTCTTCCTCTTTAACGCGGGCCTCTTCCTCGGCCCTGGCGCGGCGTGCCGCTTCCTCGGCGCGGCGCTTCTTCTCGTCGCTCTCCAGCTTCATCTGCTCGCGGGCGCGGGAGATAAGTTTGTTGATGTAAGCCATGTTCGAGGTGTAGGGCTTGGCCTTGTCCCACTCGCCTATGGCCTCGGGGTAGCGCCGGGAGCCGTACAGCTTCTTGCCGGAAGCCAGGTAGCCGTTCTCTATCTCGTTCTTTACCTCGGTCAGCAGCTTGGTGGACTTGGAGTCCCCGGGCTGCACCTCGAGCGCGCGCTTCAGGCCGTCGTAGGCGTCTTTCAGACGGCCCTGCGCGTAGAATTCAAGCGCTGATTTGAGGATATCGTTCGCCTTCTGCCGGCGCAATTCGTCTTCTATCCTGGTGATCCATTCTATCGTGCGGGCGTCCCGCGGCTTGATCATAAGGGCGTTGTACAGATTATCCAGCGAACTTTTGAGGTCCCTGGCCTCGTAATCGCTGAGACCCTTCTGGAAATAATAATCCTGCAGGTCTTCCTTTATCTTGCCCAGCCAGTACCTGGCCTTGATGTTGTTGGGGGAAAGCTTCACGACCTCGGTCATTTTGTCGTGAGCCTCTACGATGCGGCCCTCGGTATAATAGGAGAGCGCGGTCTTAAAGCGGTCCTCTATCATCAGCTTTTCGCTCATGGCGGGCCGCGCGCTGCCCCGCAGCTGGTTGGAGGCCTCCAGCAGCATCTGCGCGTCCTTGTAGTTGGGGTCTATGGAGATTATCTTCAGCGCCAGGTCCTTGGCGTCCTCGTAATTGCCGTTGCGGTAATATTCGTAGGCGTTCTCGTAGATATTATCCAGCATCGTCCCCTGTATCTTCTGCTTCTCAAGACGCACCGTCTCCAGGAACTTGCGCTTCTCGTCAAGTTCGTTAAGGGAGCCGAGGCCGGTCTTCTGCAGGTCCAGGAACAGGGATTCCTCGCTTTTCACGCCCCTGGACTGCGCGGAGGCCGGGGCGCAGAGCGCCGCGGAAAACAGTAAGGAAAGAAATATGTTCGTCATAAAAACCTCTTTGGAACCGGTCCGGGCGTCTCCGGGCCGCGGAGCTCCGGGCGGTTTAAAACGGCATACCCCCGGTTATAAGGTCGCTTATCATCGGAGCGAGCATCAGTATGAACACCGTGGGGAAAATGAAGATGAACAGCGGGATAAGCATCTTGGTGGAGGCCTGCGCGGCCAGCTTTTCCGCCTTATTCAGGCGGCGGAACCGCATGTCCGCGGAATAGTTCCGGAGCAGTTCCACGAGGCTCGTACCCAGTTCGTCCGACTGCACGATAAGGCCCACGAAAGAGCGGACCTCCTGCAGGCCGGTGCGCAGGGAAAGGCGCCGCAGCGCGTCGCGGCGGGAATAGCCCAGCTGGACCTCGTTTATGGTCTTCTCTATCTCCAGCTCCAGCCCCGTCTTTACCGGCGCTATCTTGACTATCCTGTCGAAAGCCGTCATATAGTCGAGCCCCGACTCTATCATGAGGGCGCCGAGGTCGACGAAAGTAGGGAAATTCCGGATTATATCTTCCTGGCGGCGGCGGATGCGGCCGGAGTAGATGGCGGCGTCGGGCAGCAGGAAGCCGAGCGGCGCGAAGATGAGCACGAACGGGGACGTGCTGAGAACGTAGAATATTATCGGCAGCGCGGCGCCGGCTATAAGCTTGAGGTGCAGCATTTTAAGGGGGTTCGTGGTCGCCGGGCTGCCCAGCAGCATGTAGGTTTCGTCCAGCTTCTTCTCCAGGCCCATCTGCCTGGCGAAGAAAAGGTCCAGCTTGTCCCAGAAATTCTTGCTGTTCTCCAGCTTGGAGAAGGCGGAGATCTCCTTGCCGGCCATATCGCTTATATCGTTTATAGCGGAACGCTCCTCCTCGCGCGGCGAGAAAAAGCGCTGCGCCGCGGTGAAGGCGGCGAAAGAGCCCACCACCGAAACTATGATAAGCAGCGCGTTAACTATTTTATCGGGACCCATATATTTTAACCAGCCTGCCCGCTTCGCCCTTCGGCTTCCTTAAACCCGTATTTTTCCCAGGCTGGATACGACCTTCATGCCGATACCCACCCAGATGACGCAGAAACAAGCGGTGGCCATGCCCAGGGGGGTGCTGTAGAACTTTATCATGGTTTCCGGCTGGAACATGAACATCACGCCGACCATCACCCAGGGCATGATGCCCACGACTATGGACTGGATCTTCTGCTGGGCCGTCATGGCCTTGGTCTTTTCCTCCAGCTTGGATTCCTCGCGGATATCCACCACGATCCTTTCGAAAACCTTCGTAAGGTTGCCGCCCATCTGGCGCTGCAGCACTATGGCGCGTATCATGTAGGCGAGCATCTTGGATTCCACGCGTTCTTCCATGACGCCCAGGGCCTTCTCGAACGTCATGCCCAGCTGGTAATTCTTGATGACCAGGGCGAACTCGTCGGAAATAGGCGGCATCAGGTCCTTGGAGACCATCTCGAACCCCTGCACCACGTCGAGGCCCGAGCGGAGACAGTTGGACAGCAGGATCAGGCCGTCCATCAGCTGACCGTCTATCTTCCGGCCGCGGGCCAGATCGGA
>JAJZVJ010000082.1 GCA_021845705.1 bacterium | reverse complement strand
TCGATTATCTTCAGACCGAACTTGACGGCGAACTCGTGGTCGCGCTCGTCGTGCGCGGGCACGGCCATGATGGCGCCGGTGCCGTAGGTGGTCAGCACGTAGTCGGCGGTCCAGACGGGCAGTTTCTCCCCGTTGACCGGGTTCACGGCGTAAGCGCCCGTGAACACGCCGGTCTTGTCTTTGGCGAGCTCAGTGCGCTCCAGGTCGGACTTGTTGGCCGCGGCGGCCACGTACGCTTCCACGGCGGCTTTCTGCCCGGGTGTGGTCAGTTTTGCCGTCAGCGGGTGTTCCGGGGCCAGCACCATATAGGTGGCGCCGTACAGCGTGTCCGGGCGCGTGGTGAACACGGTCAGCTTGCCGCCGCCCTCCAGGGCGAAATCGACTTCGGCGCCCTCGGAGCGGCCTATCCAGTTCTCCTGCATCAGCTGTGTGGAATGCGGCCAGTCCGCGCCTTTCAGGTCCTCCAGCAGGCGGTCGGCGTAGGCGGTGATCTTCAGCATCCACTGCTTCAGGTTCTTCTTCTCTATCGGGGTCTCGCAGCGGTCGCATTTGCCCTGGTACACTTCCTCGTTGGCCAGTCCCGTCTTGCACTTGGGGCACCAGTTTATCGGGCTGGTGGTCTCGTAGGCCAGGCCTTTCTTGAAGAGCTGCAGGAAGATCCACTGGGTCCACTTGTAATAGGCGGGGTCGGTGGTGTCGATCTCGCGGTCCCAGTCGTAGCTGAAGCCGAGGGAGTTTATCTGGCGTTTGAAAGTGGCGCAGTTCCTCTCCGTGGTTACGCGCGGGTGCACGCCGGTGGAGATGGCGTAGTTCTCGGCGGGCAGCCCGAAGGCGTCCCAGCCCATGGGGTGCAGCACTTCAAAGCCCTTCATGCGTTTGTAGCGGCAGACTATGTCGGTGGCGGTGTAGCTCTCCGGATGGCCGACGTGCAGGCCGTCGCCTGAAGGATAAGGGAACATGTCAAGGCAGTAGAATTTGGGTTTGCCGGGGAGCCGTTCGGTCTTAAATGCCGCTTGTTCGCGCCAGCGGGCCTGCTGGCGCGCGTCTATCTCCTGTAAAGTGCGGGCGTCCGTTGTCTTCACTTTGCAACCTCCGGGCTCTTTTTGCCCTTTACTCGGTCGAAAATAATGTTCACAAGTCCTTTAGCTGTCTTTATCCTGTACCTGTCCTGGTCGGCGCCTTCCGGCACCGGCATAGCCCGCTGGCGCCGCTTCATCGAAGAGGACGCGGAAACGCCGCCGTCCGGCCCCTTGGCCTGGCGCTTCTCTCTCTCCAGGTACGTTATCTTTATCCGGCCGCCTTCGACGGTTATCTTGACCGGGCCGCTATCGGCTTCGGGCGCCCTGAATTTTACCGTAATATGGCTTTTGTCCGTAAGCACCTCGGGTTTAAGGTCGGCGGGGAACATCTTGCCCGCCACCCACCTGGCGTAGGAGTCGTTGAACTTCTGCTTGTTCCCGCCCAGCCTGGAATCCGTCTTCTTCTGCACCCGTTCGATGTCTTTCAGGGGGTCCTCGGAACTTGAAAAAAAAGAGTCGGTAAAGATGGAATCGAAATCCCCGGGGCCTATAGTGTCCCCGGATTCCAGCTTCGCGCTTACGCGGCCGATCCAGCCGTCGATGTCCCTGACCATGTCATCGCCAAGCTGTTCCGGGTCCCGGGCCGGCGCGGTAGCGACGGCGGGCGGTTCCGGCGCTTTGGCGGTCCCGGGGACGCCTGCCGCTGCGCCCTGTTCCGCGGCCGCGCGCACGGGGGCGGCGGCAAGCAGGAGAGAGAGGGATAAAGCGCGGTACGGAGCGGCCATATTTATATTTATTTTATCAAATTAAGGGAGCGCGGCGGGCGTGCGCGCCGCGGTCTTTAACCCAGTTTTTTCAGGAGGACGGCGGTTTTCAGGTTCATAGCCCGGCGCTTCCGCGGCGTATCGTCTTCCATACCGGAGAGGTGCAGCGCTCCGTGCGCCGCCAGCACCAGCAGTTCCGCGGCCAGGGAGTGCCCCATGGCGCGCGCCTGGCGGGCGGCTGCGGGCAGGCAGACGTATATTTCACCCCAGTCGGCGCCGGGAAGCCCGGAAGGCGGGAAATTGAAAGCTATCACGTCGGTCAGCCTGTCCTTGCCGAGAAAACGCCTGTTAAGGGCCTTTATGCCGGCCCCGCCGGTAACTATAAGATTAACCCGCCTGCGCGAGTTGCGCGCGCCGAGGCCCAGCGCGGCGGCCTTCGCCAGCGCCGCCTTCACCGAGGCCGCTTCCGCCGGGAGTTTGACGTCGAAAAAAACGGTTATCGGCATTAGTCCTCCGGTCCTTTATCCTTCTCCCATTCCTCGTAGGCGTCCAGTATTTCTTTGACCATGGGGTGGCGCGAAACGTCTTTGACCGTTAAGTTCACGAACTTTACGCCCGCTACTTTTTTCAGTATCTCTTTTATCAGCACAAGCCCGGAACGGTCCTTTTCCTTAAGGTCGCTCTGCGTGATATCGCCCGTTATCACTACTTTAGAGAACATCCCCATGCGGGTCAGGAACATCTTCATCTGCTCGGGAAGGGTGTTCTGGGCCTCGTCCAGTATGATAAAAGCGTTCTCAAGGGTGCGGCCGCGCATGTAGGCCAGCGGCACCGTCTCTATGATCTCCTCCATACGCATCGCACGGAACTTGTCCGGGCCGACCAGGGAGTAAAAAGCGTCGTAAAGGGGGCGCAGATAGGGGTGGACTTTTTCCGAGATGTCGCCCGGGAGGTAGCCCAGCTTTTCCCCGGCCTCCATTATGGGCCTTGTGAGGATTATCCGTTTAACTTCCCCGGCGCGGAGGGCCCGCAGGGCGCAGACCGCGGCCAGGTAGGTCTTGCCGGTGCCGGCCGGGCCGATGCCTACCACGAGGTCCCGCGAAAGTATCGCGTCCACGTACTTTTTCTGGTTTTCGGTGCGCGGCTTTATCAGTTCGCCGTAGCTGGTCTTGTAGAGCTCCCCCTCGGGGAGCGGTGAAGTTATTTCGGGGCGGGCTTCTTCCGGGGCCAGCCGGGCCGCGTAAAACCCTTCAAGGATCTCGCGCAGGCGGCGCAGGGCTTTTTCCACGGCCGCGGGCTGGCCCTTAAGGGTGAGGTCGGCGCTTTCCGTTTCCGGGTGCTGTTTTACGTACACCTGCACCTTCAGGGCATTCTCGAGTTCGCGCAGGTCCTCTTCGCCGGCGCCCAGTATGGCGAGGATCTCCTCGCGGTTCTTTAATCTGAACTTTTTACCGTTCATAGCGGGGTCGAGCCGGAGGCGCGGCGGGAAAGCCGCCCGCGCTTCCCGGTCCTCAGGTACTCCGGACTACTGCCACTTGGAGATGCCGCGCGGGATAACTACTATCCCGTCGGGATCTATATAGTAATGCTGCGCGTCCTGGTCCTGGTTGAAGCCTATAGTGGTTTTTGCCTCTATGGTATTGTACCGGTCTATTATCACCTTTTTCAGGCGCGTCCCGGCCTTTATTTCGCAGGCGTCCATTATTATGCAGTCTTCCAGCTGGCATTTCTCGTGGATGATGACGTCGTTGGAGAGGATGCAGCGCTTGAGGGAGGACTGGCTGATCACGCAGCCGTCGCAGATCATGCAGTCCTGCAGGTTGGATTCTATTATCTTGGCGGGCGCCGTGGTGTTGCGCGAGTCCTGCACGGGCCAGGCCTTGTTGTTCAGGTCCAGCTTGGGCTTGGCGCCCAGCAGGTCCATGTGGGTCTGCCAGAAGGCTTCCAGGGTCCCCACGTCGCGCCAGTAATTCTTCTCTTCGTAAGGCTTAATGCCCGGCAGCTTCTGCCCGTCGAAATTGTAGGCGAAAACGCGGTAGCGCTTGTGGATGTTCGGGAGTATCGTTTTGCCGAAATCCAGCGCGGCCGCCTCGCCGGATTCCTCGTGCAGGATCTTGACCAGCGCGTCGTAGCTGAAAATATAATTACCCATGGAAGCAAAGACCGAGTGCGGGTTGCCGGGCAGCGGCTTGGGGTTCTTCGGTTTCTCCTCGAAACCCGTGACCCGGTTCTTGGCGTCCACCACGAGCGTGCCGAAACGGCAGGCCTGCTTGATGGGCACGGTGATGGCCGAGACGGTCACGTCGGCTTTGCTGGCCACGTGAAAATCTATCATCTGGCGGATGTCCATGCGGTAGATATGGTCGGCTCCGAAAATGGCTACCAGGTCGGGCTTGTAGTCGTTTATCAGGTTCAGGTTCTGCTTTACGGCGTCGGCGGTGCCGCGGTACCACATTTCCCCAAGGCGCATCTGGGGGGGGACTATGGTGATGAAATGGCTTTTGGTGATGCCGCCCAGGTTCCAGGTGGAGCGCAGGTACTCTATCAGGGACTGCGACATGTACTGCACCAGCACGTAGTTGGAGTAAATGCCTGAATTAATGAAGTTGGAGAGCACGAAATCTATGATGCGGTACTTGCCGCCGAACGGCACGGCGGGCTTGGAGCGTTCCTTAGTGAGCGGGTAAAGTCTTTCGCCTTTGCCGCCGGCCATGATGATGCCTATGGTTTTCATGAAACTTTCTCCTTAGCGACCGGGGGTTCGCCTTTAGCGGACCCGCCTGACCGGCCGGCGTTCCCTAGGTTATAGCGTCGAGTATCTCGCGCAGGTCCCTGCCCAGGCACAGGAACACCGGTTTGTCCACCGTGGTATAGTTCTTGATGCGCAGCTGCCGGAGCTCCTGCGTGGCCGAGATCAGGTCCTCGAGGGCCTTGGCCTCGCGCGCCACTATGATCTCCTGGTCGTCCAGGCCGTACGACAGGAAAAAATTCTCCTGTATGTCTTTGTAGCGGTTCACTATCACCCTGCGTTCCGCCATGAGCTTTTCCCTTTCGTCGTCCGAGAGCTCGTACCAGGTATGGGCCTTCACCACCGGGTGCAGCAGCATGAACCGGTGGCGCCCGAAAGTGTCCTTCGGCAGGAAACCGAAATCCAGGTCCTTTTTCAGCTGGGCGGCCTCGGGGCCGTGGTGAACGCCCAGGAAGGAATGCACCGGGGTCAGATATTTACCCGCGCCGGTGGAGAAGGTCCGCGCGCAGATCTCCTGCAGGTAGGCCAGGTCGTCCGACATGCGCCAGAAAAGTATGTCGGAATCCGCGCGCAGGCCCGAGACCATGTACGTGCGCAGGAAGACCTTCTCCTGGCAGGCGCCGACCATGTTCTCGAACTCCTGCTTGGCCGCTATTTTCTCGTTGGAGATAAGGCGCCGGAAGTCAGGCTGCAGCTTCACGAACATGAAGCTGGAAAAGATATTAACGGTCTTTTTTGGTTTTTCCATCATTGCTCTCCGCCGCGGGCCGCAGGGGCTCCAGGTAAAGCGAGCTGTGCCCGAGTATTTCAAGTTCCTCCGCGGTTTCCAGCCCGGTCTTTATCTCGGTGACCAGGAACCGCTTTCCGCCGGATTCTATTATATCCTGCCTCGGGACCAGCATGGCGTTCTCGCTCTTGCCGACGAAGAGCTGGCCGTTGAACTGGGCGCCTATCTTTATCCCGTCCCGCAGGTCCACCACTTCCAGCCAGAGGCGGTTGATATAGGGGGAGCCCTTCAGGCTGAGGAAATTCACCAGCTTGGTCTCGAACTTTACGTCCGGGTTCCTGGCGTATTCCACCTTGGCCGTCATGCCCGCGGCCAGCCTGGAATAGAGCGGCTCCGTGTTCTTGCCGACGATAACCACCTTCCGCGCCACGGTGAAAAGCCGGTCGCCTTTCATTACGCGGGTATGGGGCTCTACGTAAACGTTGGTGATCATGCCCTGGGTTTCCGGTTTTATCTCGGTGTAGCTGTAAACGTCCTTCCAGCGGCGTTCCGTCTGCTTGCGCTCCGCCTCGGAGCTGGAATCCAGCAGGGCCGCCATTTCCGTGGAGACCATGCGCGCCAGCAGCGTTTTCGGGGTGGCGAAACTGAAGACCTCCGCTTCCAGGTCCTCCACGCGGCCGTCGAAAGGGGCTACTATATCGTAGGTGTCCTGGGCGGTGGTAATGCCTGTCACCGGAGTAATTACGGTTATGTCGCCGGTCTTTATGTTGTGCTGAACGGCCCCGTCCCAGATGGCGGGCTTCGGGGCCTCTTTCTGTGCGGGAACCGGGCCGGCCGCCCCGGCGGGGCAGGCAAGCAGCAGCAGGGCCGCGCAATGGTTAATGAGGTTTCTTTTCATTTTGCTTCGCCCAGGCTTGCCAGGTCCAGGGCATTTTTGACCTGAAGATCTCGGTTATCGCTTCCGCGTACTGCCGTATTTCCTGCTGCGCGTGGGCGTCGGCCCGCAGGTTTATGAAGTTCAGCAGGCTGCGGGCGTTGATGCTCCAGTAGAACTGCGTGTACTGCGACACGGGCAGCACCATGCGCGCCATTTCCCTGGCGGCCCCGGCCTCTATCAGCTCGCGGTAGGCGGCGTAGGAGGCCTTTATCGCCTTGTCGTAAACGGCCAGCATCTTCTCCTGGTCGAGCGCGCCGGAGTTGACGGAGCCCTGCCGGTTCAGTTTATCCTGGCCCCTGAAGGCCGGGGGATAGTAGAACTCGTCGTGAACTTCCGTGTAGCGCGCGGAGATCTCGTTGTAGGAGGCTATGCGGTGGCGCATCCACTGCCTGGCCACGAAGATGGGGCACTTTATATGGAACTGGAAAACGGAGTGTTCAAAGGGGCTGAGGTGGCCGTTGGCCAGCAGGTATTCTATCAGCTTTTTATCCTGGGCCTCTCCCTTTGAGACCGAGCCGAACGAGACCCTGGCCGAATCCACGGCGCGCTGGTCGCCGCCCATGAATTCCACGAGTTTTACAAAGCCCTTGTCCAGCGCCGTGTATAGGTCCTGACCTGGTTTTATTACTGTTTCAGCCATGCGCCCTCCGCGGATCATCGCCGCCGTTTTTGATAAATTGATATAAAATTATATACTTTTAAGCGTGCCAATGAAAGAAAAACGCGCTTCCAGACCTAAATTCACCCGCGAGGCCTCCCGGCTTGCGCGGAGTTCCTCCCTGGGTTCCCTCGAGAAGATCATGAAGAGGCTGCTGGCCCCCGGCGGCTGCCCCTGGGACCGCAGGCAGACCCATGCCAGCCTGCTCAAATACCTGCGCGAGGAATCCGGCGAAGTCAGCCGCGCCGTCCGCAAAAAGGACTGGGCCAACCTGCAGGAAGAACTGGGCGACGTGCTGCTTCAGGTGGTCTTCCACAGCGCGCTCGCCAGGCGCGACGGCCGTTTCGGCCTCGCGGACGTCATCAGGACCATAAACGCCAAGATGGTCCGGCGGCACCCGCACGTCTTCGCCGGGGGAAAGCTCTCAACTCCCGCGCAGGTGCTGCGCCAGTGGAAAGTTATAAAGAAGGCGGAAAAAGCGCGCGCGCGGCGGGCGGCTAAAGCTTGAACCCTAAAAAACTCGCGCGTCTTATTTACCCGGGATTCCGCTTCGGTTCCCAGGACCCCGACCTGGCCGTGAAGCTGGCGGAACTGGGCGTGGGCGGCTTTTGCTTCTACGGCGGCGGCGCCGCCCGGGTTTATGAGACCTCGCGCTTGCTGCGTTCGGTCTCGGAAACCCCGCTCCTGATCGCCTCGGACTATGAGAACGGGGCGGGCCAGTGGGTTTCCGGCGCGACCGAACTGCCGTCCAATATGGCCATAGGAGCTTCGGGTTCGGAGGTCCTGGCGCGGCGTAAAGGGGAGATAACCGCCCTGGAAGCCCGGGCCCTCGGCGTGGACTGGGTTTTCGCGCCGGTCGCGGACCTGGCTTCAAGACCTTCCAACCCGATAGTGAATGTGCGGGCTTTCGGGGCGGACCCTGACCTTGTTTCCGTTCTGGGCGGGGCGTACCTTTCCGGTATAAGTTCCCAGGGCGCGCTGGGCTGTCTTAAGCATTTCCCGGGCCACGGCGGCACCGAGGCGGACTCGCACCTTGTGCTGCCTTCGGTCGATAAAAACCTGGCCGCGCTCGAAGATTCCGACCTGCGCCCTTTCCTTGCGCTGTCCCGCGCCGCTGATTCCGTTATGGCCGGGCACCTTATGCTGCCGGAACTTGACCCGGTAAACCCCGCCTCTCTTTCAAAGGGAATACTGACGGGGCTCCTGCGCAATAAAATTAAATATGCCGGGCTGGTGCTGACCGACGCGCTGGAGATGAAAGCCGTTTCCGGGGACCCCCTGGCCGGAGTGAAAGCTTTCCTGGCCGGCGCTGATATTTTGCTGGTCCCCGACGACCCTTTCTCCCTTTACGAGACCCTGGTGAAGGCCTTTAACG
>JAJZVJ010000081.1 GCA_021845705.1 bacterium | reverse complement strand
CTTGTTTCATGCAACGGCGCCCACCGAGATACCCCCCCTTTACCTACCCGCCGCGAGGGATGAAGGTGCACAACGGCCTGGCCCTGAAGTTTTTCCGCGGGCTGGGGATAAAGCGCTATGAACTGTCCACCCTCGGTTTCCGGCCCGAAGTTAATTTCGGCCTGGGCCGGCATTACGGGTTTAACCGCGGCCAGTTCAGGATCACCCTGTATTACCCCTACCTCGACCTGACCAGCACGCGCACCTGCATGGTCGGCATGCGCGATGTGCCGCCCGACGTATCGGCGCGGGGGGTGGAGTGCGCCAAGGAATGCCTGGTCGCTTCTTTTCAAATATCCCATCCGGCGATAAATGAAAAACTGCTGGTCCGCGGAAACACCGTATTCATGGAATTCCCGGAAAAGTTCTACGCCTCGGAGAAAGACCTGGCTAAAATGAACGTGGACCGCCTGGTCTACTGCCCTTTCCTTTAAACCCGCGCTCTACGGAGCCTGCCCGGCCATGCCGGCCCCGCTAAAGATCATTTAAGGGTCCAGTGAGGCCCGTCGGGCTTGTGGATAGAGCGCCAGGCTTTAATAACGCGGGAGGCGGCTATCAGCCCCGCGGCGAGGGTTAAGATCAGCCAGAAGGAAATAACGGCCTTTTCGTGCCGCAGGAGGCCGAGTCTCTCTTTCTCTGCTTCGCCCTCAAGGCGGCGCTTCTGCCTTAGCTGTTCCGCTTTCGCGTCTATTGAAGCGTAGCGCTTCTCATCCTTCCGTGAAACCGGCCTTGCGCCCCTCACTACTATCTTTTTAGAGACCGCCCCGGGCGGGATGAAAACGGCGTCGCCGCCTGTTTCCCGCTTCGTCTCGGGAGCCGCCTCCGCGGGGTGGTCCCGAGGGCCGAAGCTGACCTGCGCGTACCACCTGCCCTGGTCCCCGCCGGAAGTCTGCAGGCGCGGTATGAAAGTTCTCTTCACGGAAGTTTTTGTGTCCCGTGAAATGTCGGGGCTTTTTACCATTTCAACGCTGCCTGCCCCGGGCCAGGCAGCGACGGCGTCCTCTCCGTAGCGAGATTTTCCCGCGCGCGCGCGGATGGCCGGTAAAGAGTTTCCCGCTTCTTCCGGGGCCGGCTGCCGCGGGGGATCGACGGGCGGGGAGGCCTTTTCCTGGGCCAGGTACAGCAGGCAGGCAAGGAGAGCGCAGGTCAGGAGCAGCGTGCGCAGCGCCAGGAAAAAAAGGCGGCGGCCGGGGCGCAGGGTTTTCATCGGAGGTTTGAGCCGCATTCTTCGTCCGTGTAGAGGGGGGCAGCGAGGCCTGGCGCTACCGCTCCGGCCTAACCGCTATCGCGCCTTTTCCTTCCGCGCCGTCTATGCGTATGTCCAGCGGGCGCTCAAAGCGCAGGTGGCGGATATATTTCAGTTCCTCCACCGGCTTCAGCGCTTCTATCCTGTCCCAGTTTATAAAAGCTTCGGGGCCGGTTTCGTTTATGGTGAAGTAGCCGATGCCCAAAGAGGTTACGTTGTGGAAGAAATGGGTTCCGTAGGAAGGGTCGGCCACCAGGTCCCCGTAGACCGTTTCTACTATTATCCGGGAGTTGGAGATATGGTGCCACTTGGCCGGGATCCCCAGCAGCGGGTCGCTGGAGCCCCAGCGGCCGGGACCGATAATGACGTAGGAGCGGTCCTCGGCGCGCAGGCGGGCGTTCAGTTCCCCTATCTCCTCGGCTATCTCCCGCGTCCGGAGGACGTCGAACTTTTCCGGTATCACGTAGATCAGGTCCTGTATGTCCCGGTGCGCGCCGTTGCCAAGGGCCTGTGAACTGAGGGCCAGCAGACTCCCCCGGTCGATGTCCTTCAGTGAAACTTTCTTTATCTGGCTGCGCGAGACCATGGGCCGCATCTGCAGGATATTGAAAGCCGCCGCCCCGGAGCGCGGGTCGTAATCGCAGGCGAATTCCATCTCGATATTGCAGCCCATCGCCTCCTTGCCAAGGGTGGAAACGGTGTTCAGGATCTCGGACAGGGGCAGAGCCCCGTGCTTAAGTACCGGGGCAAAGGTGATAAGGCGGTGGCCGGGCCCCGAAATGCTGTCCAGCACGCGGTCGTCCTCGGCGGAATATGTCGCCCCCACCAGTTCAAGCGAGCCGTCTTTTTCGGCGTCCTCTATGCCTGCCGCTTCCAGGGCCGGCTCCTCCTCGTAGCCCAGCGGCGTTTCGGAGGAGGCCGTCTTCAGCGCGATGAATTTTTTCTGGGAGTTGGCCAGAAAATCGCCTATGGTGGAGAATTGGTGCAGGTTCTGCGGGTGGCAGGGGGAGAAGCGCAGCGCGTTATAGCCCTCTACGATGGTCTTCCCCAGGCCCAGCGCTATGTGGGCTATAGGCTCTTCCGCCTCCAGCGGCGGCACCGGGTAATAGTTGTACGACTGTATGACCCCCGCGAAGGCCGGGTAATAGCGCCCGCCCGGATAGGCCCTGCCCACGACGCGCTGGATGACCACGGCCATCTTTTCCTCGTCCAGGATCAGCGGGTTCAGCCTGCGGTAAGCCCGGGCTTCGCGCGAGAACACGGAGGCGTAGATAAATTTTACCGCCCGCTTCAGCTCGTCCAGGCGGTACGCCGGGTCAGGGTGGTTGTTCGCGAGCATGTAGGTCTTGTAAACTCCGGCGAAAGGCTGCGTCTTGGAATCTTCCAGCAGGGACGAGGACCTGACGGCCAGCGGCCCCTCCAGTTTTTCTATCAGGACCTCGAGGTCGCGCGTTACATAGTCCGGGAGCTTGGCCTTCTCGAAGAACCCGGCGGTCTCGCCGTTGGTCAGGTTCTCGCTTATAAGCGAATCCAGGCCGTTCTGCTCCATGAAAAAATCGAATACGTCCGCGGCTATGACCACGGTGTTGGGCACGGACACCGTTATCCCCGGCCAGCGGGTTTCCAGGTCCGTCTTGCTGAGCAGGAAGTCGACGAAGGCGAGCCCCCTGGCCTTGCCGCCGATGGAGCCGGAGCCTATTTTTGTGAAAGGCGTGGAATCGTCGAAAAGCTTGTAGTCGAACTTCAGCACGGTGCCGAGCTGCGTCTTGTAGATGAACTGGTGGATGGTCTCTATCAGGTATTTGCGCAGCTGCTCCGGGTTGCCGAACTCGGAGATCTTCTTGGGCCGGATGTTGTAGGCCATCTCGAACTCGGTGCGCGCCAGCAGCCACTTGGAGAAATGGTTGCGGCTCGCGTGGTACAGCACGGATTCTATAGGCACCACCTTGAGCAGCCTCAGCATGGTGTTGAGGTCGGCCGCGCGCGCCAGTTCCGTGCCGTTCTTGTCGCTGAAGATGAAATCCCCGAAACCGAAATAGCGCAGAATGAAGGCCCGCAGCTGCTTGGCGAGATCGGTGGAGGCCTTCGGCATGAAGGAGGCGCCCAGGGCGCCGGCCGCGTCGGCGAATTTGGAGTTGAAGGATTGCAGCAGGATGGGCATGTCCGGGATGTCGGCCTTTATCCTGCGGGTAAGGGTAAGGCCGGCCTCCTGGTCGGAAGCTTCGCCCATCGGGTATTCGATATCGGTGATGACTCCCAGGAGATTCTTCCTGTATTTCTCGTAATATGCCCAGGCGGTCTCGTAAGTGGTGCAGAAAAGAACTTTCGGCCTGGCGCGAAGGCGCAATATCTTCTTCGCCGGGTTCAATTCCTCCGTCATCACTATCTGCGTCTGTTTCAGCAGCTCCGTATAGATTATCGGCAGGTAGGAGGAGTAGAACTTTATATTGTCCTCCACCAGCAGCACGGCCTGAACGCCCACTTTTGAATCCTGTTCGAAGTTCCTTTTGTCCTCTATCACGTTTATGATGGCCGAAAATATGCGGGTGTCCGCGCTCCACAGGTAGATGCCGTCCGCCATGGCGCGCGTTTCTTCGGGGATGTTCTTTATGTCCTGGATATTGAAGGAAAGCAGGACCACCGGCAGTCCCGGCCGCCCCGCTTTAAGGTTGCGGAAGAAATCCGCCATGTCGGTTTCGCCCACCTGTATCATGGCTATCACCAGATCGTAGGAGCCATCGCCGAGCTTCTCCAGGGCCTGTTCGGCCGTGGCCACGCGGGTTATCCTCGGGGCCGAGCGGGGGGAGGAGTTAATCAGGTCGCCGAAAAGCGCCTCGTTCAGGCGGTCGTCGTCGGCCAGCAGGAAGGAATCGTACAGCGAGGCCACCAGCAGAACCTTTTTTATCCTGTACGGCATCAGCTTCTCGAAGCCGCCGAATTCAACTTCGTAGTCCCCGGGGTGTTTGCCATTGTTCATGGAACCTATTTTACTAAACTATGTTTGTGCCGTAACAAGCGCTATGCGCAACGGACGGCCTAAACTATGTTTGTGCCGTAACAAGCGCTATGCGCAACGGACGGCCTAAACTATGTTTGTGCCGTAACAAGCGCTATGCGATAAGGAGACGGCCGCTTTTACGGGCGCGGCGGCACGAACGGGGCGGGAGTACCGCAGGTTTTAGGTATGGCGACGCATTGATATTTGTATGTTGCCAAACGGCGCGCAGATACTTATAATGGTTAAGCGCTTTACTTTAGCTTCGAGAAGCGGGAACAGGAGAGCAAAAATGGAAAAGCCGACCTTAAAACCGAAGTGCCCTAATTTTTCTTCCGGCCCCTGCGCCAAGCGCCCCGGCTGGACTGTGGACGCCCTTAAGGGCGCCCTCGTAGGGCGGTCCCACCGCTCCAAAGAGGGCAAAGCCCGGCTGCAGGAAGTTTCCGACCGCATGAAGAAAGTGCTTAACCTGCCGGAAGGCTACCGCATAGGCGTCGTAGCCGCTTCGGACACCGGCGCGGTGGAGCTGGCGATGTGGACCATGCTGGGCCCCCGCCCGGTGGATATCTTCGGCTGGGAATCCTTCGGCAAAGGCTGGATGACCGACGCGGTAAAATATCTGAAGCTGCCTAAGGTGAACGAATACAAGGCCGATTACGGCAAACTTCCGGACCTTAAGAAAGCCGACTTCAACAACGACGTGATCTTTACTTTCAACGGGACCACGTCCGGGGTAAAGGTCCCGAACCTGGACTGGATCCCGGCCGCCCATGAGGGCATCGTGATCTGCGACGCCACTTCCGGCATTTTCGCCATGGAACTGGATTTTACCAAGCTGGATGTGGTTACCTTCTCCTGGCAGAAAGTGCTTGGCGGCGAGGCCGCGCACGGAGTGATAATCCTGTCTCCCAAGGCGGTTAAGCGCATGGAGGAGAACGAGCCCGAAGTTTCCTGGCCCGTGCCTAAAATATTCCGCCTGGCCGCCGAAGGCAAGCTGAAGCCGGGGGAACTGGAATATAACACGGTAAATACGCCCTCCATGCTTTGCGTTGAGGACGCCATAGACGCGCTGAAGTGGGCCGAGTCCATAGGCGGCCTGCCCGCGCTGATGAAGCGCTCCAACGCCAACCTGGCGGCTTTCGAGCGCTGGGTGGAGAAGTCCGGCTGGATAAGCTTCCTCGCGGAATCCAAGGAGATACGCTCCAATACCTCCGTCTGTTTCAGGATAAAAGCCGATTGGTTCCGGAAGCTGCCCGACGAAGAAAAGACCAAGGCCGCGAAGAAGCTGACCGGCCTGCTGGACAAGGAAGGCGTGGCTTACGATATCAATTCCTACGGCAAGGCCCCGGTTGGCATCCGCGTATGGTGCGGCGCCACCGTGGAGACCTCGGATATAGAAGCCCTTACCGCGTGGCTGGACTGGGCCTACGGGACCGTGGCCAAAGAATACTCCAGGGAGGCCGTGAAATGAAGAAGGTACTGATAGCCGACAAAGCCGACCCTCTTTGTGAGAAAGTCCTGCGGGACAGGGGGCTTGAGCCCGTGGTAAGGACCGGGATGAAGCCGGAAGAACTTAAAGCCTGCGCCGCCGAATTCGACGCTATCATCGTGCGCTCGGCCACCACCCTTACCCGCGGAATAATCGAGGCCGCCAGGAACCTGAAGGCCATAGCCCGCGCCGGTTCCGGCGTGGACAATATAGACGTGGCCGCGGCCAGCGAGAAGAAAGTGCTGGTGATGAACACCCCCTTCGGGAACACCGTTTCCACCGGCGAGCACGCCGTGGCGATGATGCTGGCGCTCGCGCGCCACATTCCCCAGGCCAGCGCCTCTACCCACGCCGGCAAATGGGAGAAGAAGAAATTCGAGGGAGTGGAAATAACCGGCAAGACGCTCGGCGTAATAGGCTGCGGCAATATCGGGGCCGTGGTGGCCGACCGCGCCATGGGCCTTAAAATGAACGTCATAGTTTTCGACCCGGTGATGACCACCGAGCGGGCCCGCGAGCTGGGGGTGAAGATGGTCCCGCTGGACGAACTGTACGCCAAGGCGGATTTCATTACCTACCATGTCACCATCAACCCGGCCACTAAGGGCATGCTTAACAAGGACGCTATCGCCAAAATGAAGAAAGGCGTGCGCATCATAAACTGCGCGCGCGGCGGCATCATGGTGGAAGAGGATATCAAAGCGGCGCTCCAGAGCGGGCAGATAGCGGGCCTGGCCTGCGACGTTTACGTTAAAGAGCCGGCCACCGAGCACATCTTCTTCGGTATGGAGAACGTTATCGCCACGCCGCACATAGCCGCGTCCACTAAGGACGCGCAGGTTACCGTAGCCAGGCAGGCCGCCGAGCAGATAGCCGACTACCTGCTCTTAGGCAAACGCACCCACGCCGTTAACGGCGAGAGGATCTGATCCCGGGCGCGCCGCGGGAGCACCGCTCAGAGGCTGATATGGCAAAACTTCCTTTATTCACCCCGATCTACGGGATACGCCCGGCGAAGGGCAAGGCCCAGGAAATAATAGCGCCGCCGTACGACGTGCTTGACTCCGAGGAAGCGCGCGAGCTCGCCAAGGGGAAGCCCCTCAGTTTCCTGCACGTTTCCAAGGCCGAGATAGACCTGCCGCCGGGTACGGACGTGCATTCGGAGGCCGTATACCTCAAGGCCGCGGAAAATTTCAATAAAATGCTCGGCTCCGGCGTGCTCGTCCGCGAAAAAAAACCCTGTTTTTACGTCTACCGCCTGCAGATGGGCGGCCACGTGCAGACCGGCCTGGTGGTGGGCGCCTGCGTGGAGGACTACGACTCCAACCGCATCCGCAAGCACGAGTTCACCCGGCCGGTCAAGGAAGACGACAGGGTGAACCAGATAAAATACGTGAAAGCCCAGACCGGCCCTGGCCTGATAGCCTACAAGCAGATACCGGAAGCCGACGCGGTAATTAAAAAGACCGTTAAGAACGCGCCGGATTTCTCCGTTACCGGCCTGGGCGGCGTACTGCACACCCTCTGGACGCTGGACGACGAGGCGGATATCAAGGTCCTGGTGGAGGTCTTTGAAAAACAGAAAGCCGTTTATATCGCCGACGGCCATCACCGCTCCGCCGCGGCTTCCCGCGTTAAGAAACTGATGATCGCCGAGCGCGGTTCCGCCCACACCGGGACCGAACCGTACAATACCTACCTGGCCGTGGCCTACCCGGTGGACGAAATGAAGATCTGGGATTACAACCGCGTGGTCAGGGACCTGAACGGCCTTGCCCCGGAGGCCTTCCTCGCCAGAGTAAAAGAAAGGTTCGAGGTAAAGGAAGCGAGCGGGCGGGCTAAGCCCGCCGCGCACAGGGAGTTCGGCCTGTACCTGGGCGGGAAATGGTACCTTTTGAAGCCGGCCGTAAAGACGCCTTCCAGAGAAGAGGACCCCGTAAAGGCGCTGGATGTCAGCGTGCTGTCGGACCTTATACTTGACGGCATCCTTGGAATAAAGGACCTGCGCAAATCCGACCGGGTCGACTTCGTGGGCGGCATACGCGGCCTGGGCGAGCTGGAAAAACGCGTGAATTCCGGTGAAATGGCGGCCGCGTTCTCGCTGTTCCCCACCTCCCTGGAGGAACTTATCTCGGTAGCGGACGACAACCAGGTGATGCCGCCCAAGTCCACCTGGTTCGAGCCCAAGCTGGCCGACGGCCTGGTCTCGAACCCGCTGCTCTGAAGAGGCGGCGTTCCAGGAGCCCCGTCCGGACGGGGCTTTTTTTTTGCCGTGAACGGCGCAAAGATATACAATTGTTCCAGCGCAAGCCTGCGCCATATGAAAAAGAAGCTATCGGCCATTTTCTGGGGTACGCAGCCGCGAGCCCTCCTGACCGGGGCCGCCATCTTCATGGCGGTATCCGCCGTGGATTATTACCTGCGCAACGAGATCTCCATAGACGTCTTCTATTTCCTGCCTATTTTTATCTTTACCTGGCGGGGCAACAAGCGCTGGGGCCTGCTGATGTCGGTGGCAAGCGTCATTCTCAGCCCCCTGGACGCCTGACCA
>JAJZVJ010000080.1 GCA_021845705.1 bacterium | reverse complement strand
CCGATCTCCTGGGAAACGGCGAAGCGGCTGGCCGCCATGGGGCACAGGCCTGTAGTGCTCACGAAGGGCGGGGCGGGGAAAAAAGAATTCGATATCTCCGAGGGGATAGAGGTTTACCGCTATCGTGGGAACCCGCTGAAGCTGCGGGCCGCGGTGAAGAACATTCTCGCGAGACATGGCCGGCTGGATGTGATGGAACTACACCATCCCTATACGGCGTTCCTGGCGTTAAGGGCGCTTAAAGGGATCCCGGCTGTCTACAATTTCCATTCCCCCTGGGGTGAAGAGTATTCCATAAGGTGCCGTGACCTGGGGGTGAACTTTATCCGCCGGTACCTCGGCACCAGGTTCAGGAACCTGCTAGAACGCAGCGTCCTCAGGTCTTCCGGGGTCATCCTTAACGCCAGCCGTTTTATGGCTTCTAAACTGAGATTCACTCATGAACTGGAGTCGCGGATACTACCTCTTGGAGTTGACCTGGATAAATTTCGCCCCTCGGCCGAGATCGCCGCGCTGCGCGAGAAGCTCGGGCTCCCCGCAGGCGCCTTCGTGGTTTTTACCGTCCGTAACCTGGTGAGCCGGATGGGCCTTGAGAACCTGGTGGAAGCCGCCGCGGCCGTGGTTAAAGAGAAGCCGGAAACATTTTTCGTTATCGGCGGCAGCGGTTATCTGCGCCGGAAACTTGAAAAAATGATAAAGTCAACCGGGCTTTCCGGGAGTGTGCTCCTGGCCGGGTATATCCCGGAAGCGGACCTTTCCGCCTATTACCAGTGCGCCGATCTTTTTATCCTCCCGACCAGGGTGCTGGAGGGGTTCGGGCTTGTAACACTTGAAGCCCTTGCCTGCGGTACTCCCGTATTGGCTACCCCTGTGGCCGCGAACCCCGAAATACTCGGGCGCCTGGACCCCGCGCTGCTGCTGGAAGATTGCTCCCCCGGGGGAATAGCAGCCGGAATACTCGGATTCATGCCGCGTTACGAAAATAATCGGGAAGTAATGCGTAGAGCCAGCCGTAAATTCGTGGAAGATAATTATTCCTGGGCTAAATATTCCGAGGGCGTGGAGCGTGCACTGTTCGAAGCTATCTCGTCCCGGAGGGGCGTTTGAAGCGGGAAATATGTCCAGTTTGCGGCGATGCCGCCGCGCCGGCAGCGACCGGTCTGCTGGAATGCGGCGTCTGTGGCCTGGTGTTTAAAGCCGAAAAAACCTTTGACGCTCCTGTTTATGGCGCGGGGATGGAAGATAAGATCTACGGAGAGGCTAAAAGAGAAATTTTTAGTTCCGCCGCGGATTTTATTGAACTTGTTCTGCCGCCTGAAAGCCGGCTGCTGGACATCGGCTGCGCGGGAGGGGAATTCCTGAAATGCGCCTCTGGGCGGGGCTGGGAAACCGAAGGCGTAGAGCTTGACCGCGGCCTTGCCGCCAAAGCTTCCTCGGCCGGGTATAAAATATATTTAAAACCTGTCGAGAAAGCCGGCCTTCCGGAAAACTCGTATAACGCCGTAACCGCTTTCGAGGTTTTCAGCCAGATGGACGCTCCGGCCGCGGCGGCGGCGGAGATCTTCAGGCTGATGGTCCCCGGCGGGGTCCTGTATATAAGGGAATTCAACGCCTCTTTCCACCTGACGCTTTACGGCCTTGAAGCGCGTGGCTTCTTTAAAAGATCCGGGATGTCCCCGTCCGTTATCCATAATTTTAATTTTCGTTCCGCCTCTTTGCTGTTTTTGCTCCGGAAGGCCGGTTTCAGGGACATAAAGATACGGAACTCCCGGCCCACCTCGGGCGACCCTTACCGCACCGGCGGCGCGCTGGGCGGATTTTTTACCGGCGTCCTTAAAATTCTATACTATTGGCTGGCGGAGGCGCTCTGGTTCATAACTTCGGGCAGGGTGTACGCCGGTTCGGCCTTAATAGTGACCGCGCGGAAACCGCAGTCCGACAAGGGCGGTTCCTGACGCGGCCGTCAAGTACGCAATGAAAGCAGCTATACACCAACTACAGTACTGGCCGGGCCTGCGCTTCTTCGCCAAGATGCGCGCGGCGGACCTTTTCATCTACCTCGACGACGTACAGTTCGAGAAGCGGGAGTTCCAGAACCGCAACCGCATCCGCAGCGCGCGCGGCTGGCAGTACCTGACGGCCCCCGTCATTTCAAAGGGCCGCTTCTCCCAGAAGATAAACGAAGTTGAAATGGATAATTCCGGCACGTGGAGGGAAGACCACCTGCGCGCAATAAAGCTGAATTACGCGCGGGCGCCTTTTTTCAAAGAGCACCTGCCGGGTCTGGAGGAGCTTTACTCGCGGGATTACCGGCTGCTGGCTGACCTTGCCATAGCCACCATGGATTTTCTCAAGGACGCGTTCGCGGTCGGGACCCCGGTTAAGTTCTCCTCAGAGTTCGGGGTGGAGGAAGCGTCGAGCGCGCGGCTGGCCGGGCTTTGCGCCGCCGCCGGGGCGGACGAGTATCTCTCCGGCTCCGGGGCCAGGGCCTACCTGGACCCCGGCGTTTTCAGTTTCGCCGGGATAAAGCTTTCCTGGCAGGAGTTCAAGCCGCGAGAATATCCGCAGGCTTTCCCCGGCTTCGAGCCGGACATGTCGGCGCTGGACCTGCTGCTGAATTGCGGGCCGGCCTCAGGTGATTATTTATGAACCCTTATATTGCCGCGGCTATCGCTGAAATGGACAAGGTCAATGTCTCAAAGCTGGAGCATCCCGGCTCCTGGGCCATGGACCCTTCTTCCTGCCGCTTTTTGGCCGGCTTTGTCCGTGCCCTTGGGGCGAAGCGCATAATAGAGTTCGGCTCCGGCTTCTCCACCCTTATGATGGCGAGGGAGATAGCCCCGCAAGAGGATAATTTCCTGCTTTCCATCGACGATTCTCCGCATTACTCGGCTATGGCGAAAGAGGCTTTTGAAACTTCCGGCTGCCAGGCAAAGGTGCAGTTCCGCCTGGCCCCGCTGCGGCCCAGGTTCTACGGCCTGCGCCTGCTGCTTTCTTACAGCCTGCCCGAAGGCCTGCTGGAGGCGCTGGGGCCTTTCGACCTGGCCCTTATAGACGCGCCGCACCAGGACTACTGCCGCGAATCCGCTTTATACGATGTTTTCAGGGCGGTGACCCCTGGCGGCTACATAGTCCTGGACGACGCCAACCGCGGGGACCTGGATAAGGGCTATGCCGGCTCCTGGCAGGCCGCCTATGGCGACGCCATGGACCCTATGCTTCTTGAGGGCATAGGCAACGGGCTTAATGTCATTGAAAAGCTGGAGGACGTTGAGCCGCGCTATCCCAAAAAGGGCGCGCTTTCCGCTTCTTTCAAAACGCTCCGCAATTTCAGCCGCATTTTGCTGAATCCGGAACGGGCCTCAGCCGAAGAATAAACGCCCCGTCTTTATATTCCCCTTCCTCCGCCCGATCCTGAAGTAGGTCCTTCGTCCTTTTATGTAGGCCATTTAATTTTGCCAATGGGCCCTATCGGCCCTTTTGCGGGTCCGCGTTTACGGGCTAGACTATAGTTAGGACAGCCTGGAGATAAAACAACTATGATCCGCAAAACGTACGACAACGAACTTAAGATCTTCAACACCGTGTTATTCTTTGGTTTTGCCATGTTCCTGGTCTGCTTTACCGACCTCACCTACGGCTGGCTGAATTAATTGCCGTTACCCTGGTTCTCCCGGTCTGAATTTTAAAATGGCGAATTTAAGGAAAATTTCAATAGGTGCGGCGCTTGCCTTTAACCTGGCGGCGCCGCTTTTTGCCGGGCCCGCGCTGTACAGCGAGGCCGCTTCGCCCTGGTCCGCCAAACAGGCCATAAAACTCCCACCGGCCATGACCGCGGATTTCCTTAAAGAAGTTAAAGACGATCTTGGCCCCGCCGCGGCGGCCGGGCTTGCCGAAAAGAAAGTGAAAGTAGCCGCCCTGCTGAAAAGATTTAAAACCTGCGCGCTGAACTCCGGGGACCTGGCAGCTGCCGATAAATATTTCACTCCGGAGTTCAGGGCCGAGGTCCGCTATTTCGCCTCCGGCGGCTGCGCCGAATTCAGGAACTCCGCCTCCGGGCCCGCGCGCGCCGCACGGTCGGCCTCGCTTGAAAACATTTCCGGTTTTTCCGTCTCCGGCGCTTTAGCCACGCGCGAAGGTTCCGCCCGGTTCTTCGACGGCGCGGCAGCCGGCGCTGCCGCGGCGCCGGTTCAGGCCGGAAGGCAGGTCTATCAGGCCGCGGGCCCGGCCGGGCAGCCTGGCTTAACGGCGCGCTCTTCAAGGCGGCTCGCCTCAATAGTGCCCGCGCCCGGCGCGGACGACAAGCGCCATGGGAACGACGATCTGAAGCGCCCGGCCAGCCTCGGGGAAGACGGCATGGTGCACCAGGCGATGAATTACTGGAACTCCATGCGCGAGGACAACTGGGAAGCCTATAAGAAAGCCAAGCCCGGCTCCGCAAAGGCCAAGGCCCTGCTGAAGACGGCCACCGGCGCGTTTTTTGAGGGCGTTCTTATGTACAGCAATCTCTCGGCCGTGGAAACGGACGCGGCCAGGCTGCGCTGGGACGCAAAGAACGGCTCCGGCAAGGGAGCCATAGCCGCCGACTCGGCCAAGCTGGCTTTCAATTCGGCCGTTTTTATCCTGGCTTTCGCGCCTATCCCTATGCTTAAGGTGGCCAAGGCCGCCTTGGCCGGTAAAGGGTGGGCGATAGCCATGCTTGCCGCCATGGGCGCCGGTACGGTCAACCACTACGTAGTGCACGTAGCTGATTAGTTCTTCTTCAACTCCATCGCCCGCGCGAAAGCGGCCCAGAACGGGTCCGTCACCGGGTGTTCGAGCGTCCTTTCCATGCCGTCCTCCCTCACCTTGACTCCGTGTTCCGCGCCGGTCACTTCGCCTATGACCGAGGCGTCTATCCTTTTTGCCGCCAGCCTGGCCAGCAGGGCCGGCGCCGCTTCCTCGCGGGCCGTAATGATCAGCGTGCCTTCGCTTATGGTCGAATACGGGTCTATCCCGAAATGCCCGCAGATCCGCGCGGGTGCGTCGCCGATAATAATGTCTTCCTTGTTTATGCGCATGCCGGTGCCGGAAGCCCGGGCTATCTCGAAAAGCCCGCCCCAGATGCCGCATTCCGTGGCGTCGTGCATGGAGGTCACGCCCGCCTTCCTCGCGTCCCCGTCGGCGGCGGTAAGCGCCTCTTCCACCGTGGACATCTTTTCAAAGTAGGCGTCGGCTTCTTTCAGGAATTCCGGGCCGAACTTCTCTTTTATCAGCGCCGGGAACGTGGCCGCGAAAAGGCCGCAGGTCTCTATCGCCGCGCCCTTGGTTATTATTATCCTGTCTCCGGGGCGCGCCATCCGGGTGGTTACGTACTTGTCCTCGTCGCCGAGCGCCGTCATCACCGCCCCGCCCACCATGGGGTAGCTGCAGCCGGCGTAGCGCGCGGTGTGGCCGGTCACGACGCTGACGCCGTATTTGAGGCATTCCCGGTGCACGGTCTCCCACATCAGTTCCAGTTCCTCTTTTTTCATGGAGAGGGGGAGGTTCAGGTCCACCGCCAGGTGGGAGGGCTTCAGCCCCGTGGTGGTTATGTCCGAGGCCAGGATGTGGAAGGCGAACCAGGCCGCGCGTTCCCAGCCGTAATCCGGGACTATGAAGAAAGGGTCGGCGGTCATGGCCAGCACCCGGCCCGGCGCCACGCGTACCACCCCGCAGTCCACGCCGTGCATCGGGCCGGCCAGGATGTCCTTGGAGGGCGCGCCCAGGCGCGGGTAGATAAGCCCGTCGAAAGTGGCGGGGTTTATCTTGCCGGCTTCCGGAAGTTCTTCTGTCTTTGTCATGTTTTGTCTCCTATTTTATTTTTAAGCGCGGTTACCGCCGGCGCGGTCCTGCGCGCGGCGAAAACCGAGGATACTACCGAGATCATATCCGCCCCGGCGCTCATCACCAGCGCGGCGTTGTCCTTGTTTATCCCGCCTATGGCCACCAGCGGGACCTTTACCCGCCGCCTGGCGTCGGCGAATACCGAGAGAGGGGCCAGCGCTTCTTCCGGCTTGGTGGGGGAACGGAAGCAGGCGCCGAAAGAGACATAATCCGCGCCGGCCGCCTGCGAGCGCAGGGCCAGGCTTATGTCGCCGTAGCAGGAAACGCCTATTATGGCGCCCGGCCCCAGCAGCGCGCGGGCGGCTTCCACGGTCCCGTCATCCCGTCCTATATGCACGCCGTCCGCGCCTATAGCGGCCGCGAGCAGCGGGTCGTCGTTTATAAGCAGTTTCGCGCCGAAGGCGTGCGCCGTTCTTACCGCTTCGCCGGCCAGTTCAAGCCGGTCCCGGAGGCGGCTCGCTTTTTCGCGGAGCTGTATAAGGCCTGCGCCCGCCGCCGCCGCCTCGGCTATTTTCCCCAGAAAGTTCTTGCGCGAAATAAGGTTCTCGTCCGTTATTACGTAGAGCCTGCCCTTAATTTTCAGCATCTTCCCTCCAGAAATGGTTCAGGGGGCCGTGCCCGCCGCCCAGGCTGAAGGAATTCCGTATAGCGCCGGCTACGTAGGCGCCGGCTTGCACTACAGCCCCGGGCGCGTCCATCCCGAGCGCCAGCCCGGCCGCGATGGCGGCGGAAAGGGTGCAGCCGGTCCCGTGCGTGTTTCGCGTGGCTATCCTCGGGTAGGTAAAGACGGAGAATTTTTTACCGTCGAAAAGCAGGTCGCTGCAGGTTTTGCCGCCGAAGTGTCCGCCTTTTACCAAAACGTATTCCGGCCCCAGTTCGTGTATGGCTTTTGCGGCTTTTTTCACGCCGGGCAGGTCTTTAACTGTAACGCCGCTCAGGCGTTCCGCTTCCGGCGCGTTAGGCGTTACCACGCGGGCCAGCGGCAGCAGCTCTTTAATAAGGGCGTAAACGGCGTTATGCGCCAGCAGCGGGTGGCCGTTCTTTGAGTACAGCACCGGATCCAGGACCAGGTTGCCGACCTTGTGCGCTTTAAGCCTGCCGGCTACGGCCTTTATTACCGGCGCGGAGAAAAGCATGCCCAGTTTTACGGCGTCGGCGCCTATGTCCTCCAGCACCGCGTCTATCTGCCCTGCCACCAGCTGCGGCGGTAGCCCGGCCGCGCCGCGCACCCCGAGCGTGTTCTGCACGGTTATGGCCGTTATGGCCGACATGCCGAATACCCGGAAGGCGGAGAAGGTTTTAAGATCGGCCTGTATCCCGGCCCCACCGCCGGGGTCGGACCCGGCTATGGTCAGCGCGCGGGCGGTCACGCGGCTACCTTCCTGCCCAGCTTGCGCGAGGCCCGCATAGAGCAGAAATCGGGGCCGCACATTCCACAGTACTTCTTTTTTGTATCGCCCTGGTGATAGCACCTGGCCCTTTCCGGGTCGAGCGAGAGCGCGAACTGGCGCTCCCAGCCGAAGGCGTAGCGCGCGCGGGACATCCCGAGGTCGCGCGCGGCGGCGCCGGGGCGGCCGCGGGCGATGTCGGCCGCGTGGGCGGCTATCTTCGAGGCTATGATCCCCTGCCTTACGTCCTCCAGACCGGGCAGGCCCAGGTGTTCTTTAGGGGTTACATAGCAAAGGAAAGAAGCTCCCGCCCAGGCCGCTATGGCGCCCCCTATGGCGGAGGTTATGTGGTCGTAGCCGGCGGCTATGTCGGTGACCAGCGGGCCCAGCACGTAAAAAGGCGCGCCACCGCAGAGTTTTTCCGCTTTTTGCACGTTCAGGAAGATCTTGTCCATCGGTACGTGCCCGGGCCCTTCCACCATGACCTGCACGCCTTCCGCGCGGGCTGTTTTTACCAGCTTGCCCAGCGTTTCAAGCTCGGCGAACTGGGCGGCGTCGCAGGCATCCGCGAGCGAACCTGGCCGCAGGGCGTCGCCGAGGCTGAAGGTTACGTCGTATTTGCGGAAGACGGCGCAGATGTCTTTGAAGCGTTCGTAAAGCGGATTTTCGGAACGGTTCTGCTCCATCCAGCGGGCGAGAGCCGCGCCGCCCCGCGAAACTATTCCGGTGGTGCGGCTTTTTATCAGCGGCAGGTGGGAGCGCAATAGCCCGGCGTGGAGGGTCATGAAATCCACGCCGGCCCCGGCGTGTTCTTCCATCACTTCCAGCAGAAGTTCCGGGGTAATGCCTTTTACGCCGCCCGCCCGTTTCAGGGCGTCGTAAAGAGGGACCGTACCCACCGGCATAGGGCTGCGCTTTATTATTTCTTCCCGTATCTTGGGAAGATCGCCGCCGGTAGAGAGGTCCATCACGGCGTCCGCGCCCAGGCTTACGGCCAGTTCCAGTTTTTTGAGTTCTTCTTTAAGACCCGAAGCGCCGGCGGAGGTCCCGAGGTTTACGTTTATTTTGCAGTTGAAGGCTTTCCCTATA
>JAJZVJ010000079.1 GCA_021845705.1 bacterium | reverse complement strand
TTCCGATCGCTGATGATGGCCGTAAGGAAGTAACGGTTGTTGAGGCCCGCCCAGACCCAGTCGGCGCGGGCAGGTTCTCCCTTCAGGGACTTGAGGTCTTTCAGGGTGGGGTGCTTGCGGCCTTCTTCCTGGTAGGTATAAACGGCCTTCCAGAGCTTGGGGTTCTCTTTTTCTTCGCTTTTAACAGTGCCGAGGCCGGGCCCGATGGAAAGTTCCCAGGCGGGGACGGGCAGCGTCTTCGCGGAGGTGTTGGCCGCCGTCACGGAAAGTGAATTTAGGGAGTTGTCGGCGGAGAAGGTGAACTTCTTGGTTATCAGCAGGCCCGGGCTTGGCCGGGCTTCGAACTCCAGAGAGTCGGCGGTTTTCTCTTTGAGCCTGAAAACGCCGGGAAGGGAGGAAGCGAAAAAACCTGTTTCCTGGTCCGGGATAAGTTCTACCGGCGCCACGGGGCCCTCGTAGACGGCGCTCTTCATGGCCCCCGCGGCGGAATAAAATACGTATTCGGCTTTGCCCGCTTTGAGCAGGACCGTTTCTTTTTTGAGGGCGGCGCTTACCTGGACGGGCGCGGCGGCCTGCGACGCGGCGGTCTGCGACGCGGCGGCCTGCGGCGAGGAGGAGGCGGGAGCCGCCTGTTGCGCGGCAGCGGGGGCCTGCGGCTGGATCTTCTTCTCCATGACGGAGTACCAGCCGATATAGACCAGCGAGGATAGAACTACCGCGAGTACAAGATTCTTCTGCATTTGACCTCCCGCGAACTGACGGAAGGCTTCGGGGAACTTCAGGGTACCGGGTCGAAACCGCCCGGAGAGAAAGGACGACAGCGGGAGAGGCGGCCTGCGGCCATCCTGGTCCCTTTTAAAATCCCGTGTTTATCAAGCGCCTGGAACGCGTAGTCGGAACAGGAGGGCTGAAACCTGCAGGTGGAAGGCCCTAGGGCCGGCCTGAAAGTCCTGTATGCCGAGCGCAGCGTAATAAGCGCCAGTGATTTAAGATTTTTTGTTCCGGTTCTATTTACCGTCATCATTAAGGCGCGCCCTCAGCCGGAGCGTATCCAGCTCTTGGCGGGCCTGGGCCAGGTTCTGCATGGCGCAGCCCGCTTTCGGATAGATGATAAGGCGCGTGCCTTCCTTTAACTCTTTTCTGCTTAGCCTGAAAGCTTCCCTTAGAAGCCTTTTTAACCTGTTCCGTTTCACCGCCCCGCCGGTCTTTTTAGAAACCATGAGGCCTATTTTTTTTTCTTTGTCTCCGCCCGGGTAGTGCCAGGCCACCAGGTCCCTGGTAACCGTCTTTTTCCCGCTCGCGAAAACGGCCTCAAACTCTTTTTTGAGGCGCAGGCGTGAAGCTCTCGAAAAGGCGAACTTTTTCACTTGGCCCGGGTAAAGCCTTAAAACTGCTTTACGTCGGGTATAAGTTCCCAGCGGCCCTTGGCGCGCCTGCGGGCGAGGGTTTTCCTGCCGCCCGCGGTTTTCATCTTGGCGCGGAAGCCGAGGTGCTTTTTGCGTTTGCGAACATTTGGTCTGTAAGTAGGTAGCATAGTGCTTTAATTATATAAATAAAAGGCGGAAAAAGCAAAGGAGGAGATCCAGCCCAGCGTATTTCCTTGCGGATTACGGGCGTGAGACGCCCAGCCGCGCAATACCCCCGCCGGCCTTCCAGGCATTATAGCAAGTCAGCGAATTGTCCACCGGCCCGTACGGTCTCCGCCTGACCACGAGCTGGCCTAAAGTGCTAAAATACAAAAATGATATTCTGCGATTACGGGATCGTGCTGCAGCGGCGCCAACTGCGCGAGAGCGACCGGATAGTTACCGTGTTCACGCAGGAGCACGGCAAGCTGGAGGTGAACTTCAAAAGCGTGCGCCTGGCCCGCGGCAAGCTGCGCGCGCTGAGCGAGGCCGTGACCTGCGGCGACTACCGCTTTTTCCTGAAGAAGGGCTCTAATTTCCCGGTCTGCACCGGCGGCCGCACGGCGAACGTATTCGGGAATATCCGGAGATCCCTGGAGAGCCTGTGCCTGGCCCAGCATTATTGCGAAGTGGTGAACAAGATCACTCCCGCGCAGAGCCCGGCCCCCGAAAAATACGGCCTGCTTCTTTCCGCGCTCCTGGACCTGGACGCCTACGGCCCGGCGTTCTGGCTGCGCCGGGCTTTCACGCTGCGCGTGCTGGAGCTGGCCGGGTTCGGCTTCAGGGAGACCGCTGCCGGCCCTGAAGCCGAATTCTGGGAAACGCTCCACGCGGGCGACTGGCTGGCCGTGCGCGCCCTTAAAGAAGACCCCGCCGCCGCTTGTTTTATTGACGGTCTTTTCAGCCGGTTTTTCGGCGAGCACATGGGGATAGAACTGCGCACCCTGCCTTTCGTTAAATAGGTATAATATTCACAAATATAAGGACCGCCCGGCGGCGGCTACCGGAGGCAATAGTGACTTTCCAGGATTTTATTCTAAAGCTTAACCAATACTGGGCCAGGCAGGGCTGCGCCCTGATACAGCCTTACGACCTGGAGAAGGGCGCCGGCACTTTCAACCCGGCCACTTTCTTCGGCTCGCTCACCTCGAAGCCGAACAGCGTCGCCTATGTGGAGCCCTGCCGCCGTCCAGGCGACGGCCGCTTCGGAGAGAACCCCAACCGTCTGGGGAAGTATTACCAGTACCAGGTCATCATTAAGCCGCCGCTGGAGAACATACAGCAGGTTTACCTGAATTCCCTGAAAGCGGTCGGTATCGACCATACCGAGCACGACATCCGCTGGATAGAGGACGACTGGGAATCCCCCACCCTCGGCGCCTCCGGAGTCGGCTGGGAGGTCTGGCTGGACGGCATGGAAGTGACGCAGTTCACCTATTTCCAGCAGATGGCCTCATATGAGCTGAACCCGATAAGCGTAGAGATAACCTACGGCCTGGAGCGCCTGGCCATGTTCGTCCAGAAGAAGAAGCGCATCTTCGACATAATGTGGACCGACCGCCTGACCTACGGGGAAGTGCATAAAGGGGTTGAGGAGCAGTTCTCCCATTATAATTTCGAGGAGGCGGATACCGAGAACCTCCGTTTCAACTTCGACCGCTGGGAAAAAGAGGTTTTCCGCCTGGCCGCGAAAGGGTATCACCTGCCCGCTTTCGACCTGGTAATGAAATGCTCGCAGAATTTCAACCTCCTGGACGCCCGCGGCGCGATCTCCGTCTCCGAGCGCGCGGTGCTTATTAAGCGCATCCGCGACATAGCCAAGGCCTGCGCCTCCTCGTACGTGGAAGCTAACGAGCCCGCGGAAAAGAAGGAGAAAACTAATGCTTAAGAGAGACGCCCTGCTTGAGATACGCATCGAAAATATTCCCGCCCGCTTCGTGATCTCCGCCGAGGAACAGCTGAAGAAATACGCGGCTGCGCTGCTGGCCGAGGCCAACCTGCCCTTCGAGGGCATCGAGGCCTGCGGAACCTATAAGCGGCTGGTGCTTTACATCTCGGGAGTTCCCGCCAAGACCGAGGAAAAGACGCAGAAAGCGTACGGCCCGGCGGCCAGGCTGCTTAAGGACGAGAAAGGCGCCTTTACCCCGCAGGCAGCCGGCTTCGCGCGGTCGCGCGGCACCACTCCCGACAAGCTCGGAGTGGAGACCGTCCCGAATAAAGGCGAAGTCCTCGTTTTTGAAACGAAGGTCCCCGGCCGCTCCGCCGTAAAGGCGCTGGCGGAGATCTTCCCGCAGGTTATCTCAAAGCTCCAGTTCCCGAAGAACATGGTGTGGGAAGAGAGCCGTTTCCGTTTCGCCCGCCCGATACGCGGCCTGCTCTCCCTGTACGGCGACAAACCGGTGGTGTTCGGCGTGGCCGGCGTGAAGTCCGGACGCGTTACCGTGGGCCTGAGCGCCAAAGGCTCACGCCAGATCAAGGTAGCCTCGGCCGAGAAATATTTCAAGGCGCTGCAGCACGCCGATGTGATAGTCAGGGACGCGGAGCGCCTTGAAACCCTGCGCGGCGAGATCGCCGCCCTTTCCAAGCGCATGAAACTCTCCGTAGAGGCGGACCCTGAGCTGCTTACCGAGAACCTCTACCTTATAGAATACCCGGTCTGCGTAGTGGCCGGCTACTCGCAGGAATTCCTTAAACTGCCCCACGAGCTGGTGCACCTTGTGATGAAGAAACAGCTCAAGTTCTTCACCGTGGCGAACTCCAAAGGCCTGCTCCAGCCCTATTTCGTCGGCATACGCGACGGCGTTTCAAAGGGACAGCGCAACGTCGAGGACGGCTTTAAGAACGTGCTCGAGGCCCGGTTCCGCGACGCTATCTTCTTCTACTCGCGCGACCTGGCCGTGCCCCTGGCCGAGTTCAAGGCAAAGCTCTCCGCCATCACCTTCCAGGAAAAACTGGGCAGCATGCTGGATAAGACTTCCCGCGTCGAGGAGCTCGCCGCGTGGCTGTGCGGCGCCTGCGGAACCGCCGTTAACGCAGGCGAAGTGCTCGCGGCCGCGGCGCAGGTCTACTCCGACCTTACCACCAACGTAGTGCGCGAATTCACAGAACTTCAGGGGCTGATGGGCTACTATTACGCCAGGAATTCCGGCCTCTCGGAAAAAGTCTCCCGCGCGGTTGGAGATTTTTATCTTCCGTTGTCGGCGAAATCCCCCCTCCCTGAGTCCAAAGAAGGCGCGCTGGTCTCGCTGGCCGGCAAACTGGACACCCTGGCCTCCGACTTCGCGCTGGGGCTTATCCCGTCCGGCAGCGAAGACCCGCACGGTCTGCGCCGCGCCGCGCTGGGCAGCGTGCGCATAATACTCGAGAACGGCTTCAGGCTTAACCTGCGCTCCGCCGTTTCGGCGGCTTTCGCGCAGCTCCCCCCGGAAGCTTCCGTCAGGGCCGCGGAACCGTTGCTGGATTTCATCTGGCAGCGCGCCGAGGCCGTGTTCACCGAGGCGGGCTACCGCTTCGACGAGGTGAAGGCCGTCCGAGAATTCTTTATGAGCGGCGGCGACCTTGCCGACTGCCGCGACCGCGTGAAGGATATCAACGCGCTGCGCGGGAACCCTGACTTCGCCGGCATAGCCATGGCTTTCAAGAGGGCCAAGAACATAGTGCGCCAGGCCAAGGTCCCGCTCAGCGGGACTCCCGACGAAAGTGTTTTTGAAAAGGACGAGGAACGCGCGCTTTACGGGGAGATAACGGCTATGTCAGGCAGGCTTAAGGCGCATCTCGGCAACCGGGATTACGCAAAGGGGCTGACCGAACTGCTCTCGATAAAGGACAGCCTCGATAATTTCTTCGAAAAGGTGATGGTCATGGCGGAAGACCCGAAGGTGAGGGACAACAGGCTGAACCTGGTAAAATCGCTGGTTAACCTTTTTGAAGGGGTCGCGGACCTTTCGCAGCTGCAGTAGCCTAGTTACAGTCGCCAAGGTAAACGGGGCCGCGCAGGCGCCCCGCCGGGCTCCTCAAGGAACTCCCTGACAAGGGCTTCATGCAGGGTTTCCCCGTTATTCTGCCCGCCCCCCGGCAGCAGATAGTAGATGCCTGCGCGGTCGCGGGCCCGCAGCAGCAGCAGTTTCCCTTTCCTTATTATTATAGCCTTGGCCGAGACCCTGACTTTCTTTTGCATCGAGCTCATATCAGAACGGGTAGCCTATCCTGATGATCGCGTTGGAGCCTTCCGAGCCGTAGGCGAAGTCCACCGTCGCCACCAGCTGGGGGCGTATCACCAGGCGCGCCGAGATGCCGGGTCCGTATTTAAGTTTGCCGGCCCGGAAAGCGGACACCTTGCTGAAGACCGTCCCCACGTCCACGAAAGGCGCTATCTCGGTTTCGCTGATGAACTTGTAAAAAGGGGTTTTGGAAAGAGTGACGCGCTCCTCTATGGTAAATACGAATTTCCCCCTGTCCGTGAACCGGCCGTCGCCGGCCATGCGGAGCCCGGTGCTTTCTCCCAGCTGCGGCATGGCGTAGAACGGTACGGTTTCTCCTTTTTGGAACTGGAGCAGGCCGTGTATAGCCGTAACATAGCGGCCTTCTCCTTTGTAGTTGTAGTAGTTCTTGAGCTGAAAAGAGTAGGTGCGGTATTCGTAATCGGAGCCGAGCTTCCTGTTGGAGTACAGCACCGAAGCGCCGGCGTAGGTCCCTATCTTGGGCAGGGTAGGGTGGTCGGTATCGTCGTAAATCAGCGAGAAGCGGTTGGTCAGGAAGTTGCGGAGTTCGGAGGCCCCGGGATAGAACTGGGGGAAGATCTCCTTAAGCTGGCCGTCCTGTACGGGCCCTTCGCCTATGCGTTTGGCGTAATAGGAGTTGTCGAAACTTATGAAAACGTTCTTTATGAGCGGCACGTCCGTTATGATCTCGCCGCCGGTCATCTGCAGGGAGTAGTTGGCCTTGTCCCCGCGTTTGGAATCTATCCCGATACCGTAGAACGAGGGTTTGCCGGTCACCCAGTGCTTCGCCTCCACGCTGAAGCGGAGGTTGGTTGAAAGCAGCTGAGGTGTGTAATAATAGGCCATAAGTTCCCGCTCCACGCGCTCGGACCGGGAGGCGCGCAGTATGAAAAAGCGTTTGTCGTCGGGAAAGATGTAATGGCGGTAGGTAAGCGTGGTGCGGAGGTTCTCGTTGTAGTTCACGGAGGGCACGATCACCGATTTAATGTTCTTCGTCAGCCTGTCCTTTATGGCTATTACCGGCATAATGCCGAAGCTCGGGCCGAGGTCCTTGCTTGAATCCACGACGGGGAAAGGGATGATGGGGCCGTTTACGGTATCGATAGTGATGGCGTTCAGCACCCTGCCGAGCAGCCCTTCTTTAGGCGGCGCGGGGCGCTCCACCGTTTTCATGATATCTTCCTTGGTATTGGGCTCGGGTTTGACTATTTCTTCCTTTGCTTTAGGCCCGGCCTTTCCCAGTTTGCCGGTCTTGGCCGGCAAAACGCGCGGTTTCCTGGGCGCCGGCGCGGCCGCGGGCGGGAGGGCCTGCGCGGGCGCGGTATCGGTCCCGGCCAGGACCCCGGAGACGGCGCAGAGGCTGAGCGCGAGGAAGAGCAGGTGGGAACTTTTGGGCATCGTGACTACTTGATAAAATCCAGGGATTTGACTATCGGCATTTTCCTGCCGTAACCGAAGGACTTTTCGGTCACTTTCAGCGCTATCGGGAGCTGTTTGCGCTTATACTCGCTGATCTCGACGCGCCGCAGTATGGAGGTGACCAGCCCGCGGCTGAAGCCGCGGCGGATTATTTCGGAAGGGGTCCGGTTCTCCTCCAGGTAGAGGCGCAGAAGCTTGTCGAGAATTGCGTACGGCGGCAGGTCGTCCTGGTCCTTCTGGCCGGGCTTCAGCTCCGCCGTGGGAGGCCGCTTTATTATCGCGCGCGGGATCACCTCTCCGGAGCGGTTAAGATATCCGGCAAGGCGGTAGACTTCGGTCTTGAAAAGGTCGGCAATGGGGGCTATCGCGCCGGCGGTGTCGCCGTAAAGGGTGCAGTAGCCCACGGCTATCTCGGACTTATTGCCGGTGGTCAGGGCCAGCCACCCGTTGGCGTTGGCCAGCGCCATCAGCAGGCTGCCGCGAGCGCGGGCCTGGAGGTTCTGCATCGTAAGGGAGACTTTGCCCCCGGCATCCCCGGCTTCAAGTTCGCCAAGGAAAGCCCTGTAGATCCTGTTTATCGGTATCGTCCTGGTCTTTATCCCCAGGTTGCGGGCGAGCTTCAGAGCGTCGGCAACGCTTTGGCGCGAGGTGTATCCGGAAGGCATAAGCACGCCAGTTACGTTCTCCGGGCCAAGCGCCGCGGCGGCGAGAGCGGCCACCACCGCCGAATCTATACCCCCGCTCAGCCCAAGGACCGCCTTGGCGAACCCGAGCTTCCGGAAATAATCCTTTATCCCGAGCGTCAGCGCCGCGCAGACCTCCGCTGTCTCATTCTGGGGCGCGGCGGAACCGGAAGCCGTAACGGCGGCGTCCGTATCCACTATCACCAGGTCCTCGGCGAAAGCGCCGGCGCGCGCCGTCACGCTGCCGGACGGGGAGAGCGCGAAACTGTTCCCGTCGAAAATAAGCTCGTCGTTGGCGCCGGCCTGGTTGACGTATATTATATGGGCGCGCATCTTCCTGGCCAGGCCTGAAAGTATCCTGTGGCGCAGCGCGCTCTTGCCGCGGTAGAAAGGGGAGGCGGAGATGTTTATCACTATCGAGGCCCTGGCCCCGAACAGCGTTTTTACCGGGTTATTGCTGTAAAGCTGGCGGCTGGGCAGCAGGCTTGTGCCCGCCCAGATGTCCTCGCAGACGGTGAGGCCGATCACGGCGCCTTTGAACTTTACCGGCCTGTTCTCCGCCGCCGGCTCGAAATAGCGCGCCTCGTCGAAGATATCGTAGGTGGGGAGCAGCGACTTGTGCCTTACGG
>JAJZVJ010000078.1 GCA_021845705.1 bacterium | reverse complement strand
ATCTCGGCGGACTACGGGAGCACCGCCCTGCGGCCCCGCGGACAGCCGCACCTGACCACGGAAAGCATCGACCAGCTTACCTATGAAAGCCAGCTGAACTACCGCATGAGGAGCTATAACGGCGCCCTCGGGCCGCTGGTCATAGGGCCTTACGGCTCCGCCGCTTATGATACCGAGTTCTCCAGGGTCAAGCCCCTGCCGCTAAGGAGGATAGTGCGCGGCGGCGCCGGCATCAAGCTGTTCGAAGGTTCTATAGTACAGGAGCTCTACACCGGCCTTACCCTGGAGCAGGTCTACACCGACATCCCCGCGCGTACCAGGTACGCGGCGGAAGCCGGCTTCCGCCTGGAGATGCCTCTGCCTGGCACCGCTATGACGCTTAACGCGGACGGGAATTACCGCAATTTCGCGCGCAGCCGCTTCGACACCGACGCGGACCTGAAACAGAGGCTCGAGCTGAACCTCAAGGCCAGCACAAAACTTTACGGGAACATAATGATAAGCCCCTTCGTCAATTACTTCTTCGCCCAGGGAAAGAAGCTGCCGGGCTCGGCCACTAACCTCACTACCGGCTTCGCGCTGGAATACTCGCTCCTCTTGAAAATTAAACGCTGAGCGGCCGGACCGCCTTTTAGCCCGCGGGCCTAAAGTTATATACTTACCATTATGGAAATGCTTAATTTCGCGCTGATGAGCGCCGGGTCGCTGTTCGCTATCATCAACCCGCTGGCCGCCGTCCCCACTTTCTTCGCCATGACCCCGCAGAACACGGAGGCGGAAAGGATGAAGATGGCCCGCACCGCCTGCATGACGGCCACCGCGGTGCTGATAATCTTCGCCGCCACCGGCAACGCGCTTTTCAAGGTGTTCGGTATCACGATAGCGGCCTTCCAGATGGCCGGCGGCCTGCTGCTGCTGCTGGTCTCCCTGGACAGCCTGCGCGCCAGGCGGTCCGCGGTGAACGAGACCGAAGAAGAGAAGGCGGAGGGCGCGAGCAAGACGGACGTCTCCATAACGCCGCTGGCCATCCCCATGCTCTCGGGCCCCGGCGCCATCACCACCGCCATATTGCTGGAGTCCAGGGCGAAGAACCTGGTCTACGACGGAGTGCTGCTTCTGCTCTTCATACTGGTGGGTACGGCCTGCTACCACATCTTCCGGGTGGCCATAAAAAAGGCCCCGAAAATAAACCCTATAGCCATGAACATAACCACGCGCCTGATGGGACTGATACTGGCCGCCACGGCCGTGCAGTTCATGATAGACGGCATAAAAAAAGCCTTCCCGCATTGAAGCGGCGCCGACCCGCCTTTAAAAAATACGCCCGGCAAGGGCGTACGGCATGCCGCGCGGCGGCTTCACGGGTTCTCAGGCTATCTCGTTAAGGGCCTTGCGGAATTCATCGGCGCTGCGGAAGCGCTCCTCCGGTACCGGCGACAGGCAGCGGGCGAGCAGGCCGTCCAGGCCTTTGGGCAGGCCGGGCAGCATCTGCGAGAGCGGTTGATATGTCCGGTGCGTCTTCTGATGGTGGAAATCCGGCCCCTGGAACGGCAGCACGCCGCTGAGCGCCTCGTAAAGGCAGACCCCGAGGGAATAGATATCAGATTCCACCGAAGAGACGCCGAGTTCCTGTTCCGGGGCCATGTAGGCGGGAGAACCGACGACCTCTTTGCTTGAGGAGGACCGGGCCAGGGATTCCTGCGCGCACCTGGCCAGGCCGAAATCCATGACCTTTATGCCGCCTTCCCCGGTGAGCATTATGTTGGAAAGCTTCAGGTCCCTGTGCACTACGTTCTTCGAGTGCGCGTAGGCGAGCGCGCCCGCGGTCTCGCCGAACATCGGGAGCGCCCGGTCGAACGGGATGCGGGCCTCCGCATCCAGAACCCGGTCGAGAGTGCTGCCGTCCACGTGCTCGAAGACGAGATAGATATCGTCGTCCTCCTCGAAGATGGTATAGATCTCCACGATACCGGGATGGTGCAGCAGCGCCACCGTGCGGGCCTCGTCCAGGAAGCGCTGCTTCTCCCTGTCGTTGACCTTTATCTCTTCGCCCATCTTTTTTATGGCCACCTTGCGCCCGAGCGACTGGTCCGTGGCCTCGTAAACCACTCCCATGGCGCCCTCGCCCAGCTTGCGCTCTATTTTATACTTGCCGGTGGCTACGCCCTCGTAGAACACGGCCGGCGAAAGAACGTCGGGATGCGTGATGCGCGCGGCGGCGGCTTTCTCTTCCGGGCGGGAGGTCATTATATGCACAAGCCCCGCCGCCACCAGGCCGCCGCCGGTGAGCATGAAGAACATCAGTATCAAAAAATGTCTCAGCTGGCCGGTTTTCCCGGAGGAGCCCGCCATGCGCCCTTCCCGCCCGGCCGCCGCCGCCCTGTAATCGCCGGAACCCGCGTAGCCGGGCACGCGGGGCCCGTACTGGGCCACGGCGTCCTGGTAGCGGCTTGAATAGGCCTCGCTGAGCGCCGCGGCCTGTTTAAAATCGTCGAGCATGCGCTTATAGTCGCCCTGTTTCTCGTAGGCCAGGGCCCTGTTGAACCAGGCGTCGGCATACCCGGGGTTAATGCCGATGGCGCGGCTGGCGTCGTTCTCGGCGTCCCTCGCCAGGCCTTTGCGGTTGAGCGCCCAGGCGCGCATATTGAAGGCCTGCATGTTGGACGGGTCTTTTTCTATCACGAAACCGGAATCACGCACCGCGTCGTCGTACCGGCCGAGGAAATTGTACGCGTTCGCGCGCTCCAGGTAGGCTTCGTAGTTAGCCGGGTCTTTTTCTATGGCCAGCCCCGCGTAGCGGGCGGCGTTCTCATAGTCGCCAAGGCGGTTCTTCGCGACTGACGTCTTCAGGTAAGCCCTCGACCTGGCAAAATCAGGGGGAGCGGCCGCAACCCCTTCCGGCAACGTACCCATGGCTTGCCCGGAAATATCGGGCACGGCTTCCCCCGCTTCCCCGGACGCGCCGAGGGCGCGTTTCATCTCTTCCACGGAGGAAACTGACTTCAGCGAAGCGACCGGCTTGCGGCTTTCAAGAAGCGCGGAAAGCACCCGCGCGGATTCATCCTGCGGGTCTATGCTCATGGCTTTCTTAATATCTTCGATGGCCCCCTTCCGGTCGTTAAGGGACGCCCTGGCGACCGCGCGCGCTTTGTAAGCGTCGGGGTCCTTAGGATCCAGCTCTATGGCCGTGGAGGCGGTTTTCTCGGCCAGCGGGTAATTGTGGGTTCCGTTGTAGTAGGAGGCCGCGGCGGTGTGCACGGAATGGTTTTCCGGATAGTCCTGTATAGCGGAAACCACCGATTCATCCGCTTTCTTTTTATCGCCCGAATCGGAGGCCATGTGGATATCCACCAGCGCGTCCACGGGATTGCGCTTGAACTGGCCGCCGCGGCTCACAACATGGCCCGGGCCGCCCGGCCCGGTGTGGCTCCCGTCCCGGCTGTAGGCGCCCGGGCCGTCATGTTTATCACCATGGTTCCAATCCCGGTTGCCGTCCCCGTTCCCGCCGTTCCAGCCCGGGCCCCGGGCTTGTATGGTCCGCAGATCGTAAGGGGTCAGGCCGGTGGTTATATCAAGGTAGTCCTCCTTGCTGATAACCTGATCTTGAGCCGCCCTGTGCAGGGAATGCATCATTTCGGCTATCTTGCCGCAATTCTCCGTCCTGAACGCTTCCAGTTCCGGCTTTGACTTTGTGGGCAGCAGGCGCAGCAGCGCCGCGGCGGACTCGGCGGGGTGGTCCTCCGCGTTAAGACGGAAAGTATCATAGTCGTTGCCGCCCTGTACCGCGCCCTGCCCGGAACCTGCCGCGGGCCCCTGCTCCACCGGCGCGGGAACAAGGTCGGTTCCGGGGATGACGCCGGCGCCAGAGGGCCCTCCGGCCGCGGAAGAGCGCAAAGGCGCGGCCGCCAGGAGGCAAATATAGAAAAAAGCGGAAAGTATCTTCCTCATAGTTAGACTGCGCGCCGCTTCAAGGATGCGCTTATTCTGTTACCTACAGATAGGATAAGGGGTGGGCCTTGATTTGTCAAGGGCCTATGGGCCGGTGTTTCCCCCTCTATTGTGAACCCGGCCGCGTGGCCGGGCTGTGTAGGCCCTTTGGCCGGCAGGGATTGGGACCTATGGCGCTTGTTATCCCCGCGGTTCCGGCTAAACTATACCCAGGAGACCATTATGAAACCCGGCAAAACACTTTTAACCCTGGCGGCGCTTATCCTCTCCGCGCAGCTTTACGCCAGGGGCGAGAATTTCGGGCTCAACGTTCTTACCGCCAGCGACATAAAGCTGTCCGCTTCCTCTTTCGCCATGCCGGCGCCGGGAGCCGAGATATCCGTCATGGACGAGGCGGAGACCGCCACTTACCTTGCGGACAGGGAAACGGTGACGGATACAGGTGAAAAAAGCCTCCAGGGGGAACCCGCCGCTAAAAATCCCGGGGGCGACGGCATAGTGAAACTTTACCACCAGTGGACCAGGGAATCACTTGAGATCCGCTACAGGGACGAGCGCGGGAACTATATACCCGAAGCCATGCAGAAGATCAAGCACCTTTTCCGCGACCGTCTCACCGGCAGGGAAATGAGTATCCCGGCCAAGCTTGTGGAGCTCCTGGATATCATACAGGAGCGCCATGGCGGCAGGACCATAACCATCATCTGCGGCTACCGCAGCCCCGAGCTGAACGCGGCCCTGGCCGCCAATTCCGGCGCCGTGGCCAGGAACAGCCTCCATATGAAGGGCTGGGCCGCCGACATAAAGATAGACGGCGTGCGCACTTCCGCGCTGCGCGACACGGCCAAATCCCTTAAAGCGGGCGGCGTGGGCTACTACCCTTCGGACGGCTTCGTCCACGTGGACGTGGGCGCGGTGCGCTACTGGTAGTCTTAGTGCCCAGGGCCGGCTAGGCCTTTGATCCCTTGCAGTTTCCAGGTCCGGACACTATACTATCACTAACGTAACAGGAGGAACCATGAAACACTTCAAAACCATATTGGCCCTCGCGACGATAGTTTCGGCAGTTTCTCCCTTCGTGTCAGCTGAGGACAACAAAGACTATTTCACGGTAGCCAGCCAGGCCGTGACCCTTACGGAAACCACCCAGGGCAAAGATGCCTCCCCTCAGGAACCCGCCGGTTTTTCCTCGCGTACCGCTGACAAAGGCGCGGAAGGCGGGCTGGCCAACGCCGGCCTGGCCGCCTGGGGCGTAATAACCAGCGGCGCGCCCAGCGCCGGGTACGCCTCCGCCTATGCCAGCGCCATCCCGGGATTCTCCTTCAACTGGGGCAATATCACGGGCTGGAAAGGCCCGAAGGAAATGGTCTACCGTTACACGGTGACCAATCTTATGGGCGTGGACGTCATAGACGTGAAATACAAGATCTCTTTCTTCTACGGCGGCACCGAGGACTACGGCGCCAAGGGAGCCCGCCTGGACAACTACGTGGCGCAGGCCACCGGCCAGACCGTGCAGAAGGACGACAAGATACATGGCCGCTACATAACCAACTTCACCGTGCAGCCGGTCAGCGTGAACGTGAAATGGGGCTGGCATTACGACCTTACCGTCCGGATGGCCGACCCGATGAACATAGGGACCAAGCTGGCCCCGGTAGCCGCTCTGCAGGCCTCCCTTAACTGGACACAGTCCACCCCCTTCTCCACCAACGGCGGAACCCTGACCTACAATGTGGACGGCCTAGGGAACTTCAAGGACCTGAACCAGGACGAAAAGGACCTGACAAGCAGAATAACCCCGGTGCAGGTTTCCGAGACCCCGTCCATTTCCTGGAATTAAGGGATAAGCGGACAAATAAAAACCCCGGCTTCCGACGGGGTTTTTATTTGCCTGGTTGCAGGCCGGCTATTTTCCCTGGCCGCAGCACTTCTTGTATTTTTTCCCGGACCCGCACGTACAGGGATCGTTCCGCCCTACTTTGGGCTCCTCGCGCCGCACGGTCTCCACTTTGGCCGTCTCTCCGCCATGCAGCACCTCGGGGTGTTTCTTCATCCACTTCTTGACCTCTTTGTCGTCGTTTATATTTACCCCGTCTATCAGCATTTTCCGGTAAATGCTTATAATGAGGGCCCGCATCTGCGGGTCCTTGGCCTGCGCCAGTATCTGGGGAGACATTTTGTCAAGTTCGGCGGCCAGTTCGTCGTCCGTTTTTTCAGAGGGGGCTTTCTCTTTTACGGGGACAGGCGGGGGCGCCGGCTTGACCGCCGCGGCCTTGGGCGGGACCGGGACCTTTCCGGCCTCCGGCGCGGCCGGCACGGCGGCTTTTGGCGCCGCCGGCTTATGCGGCGCGGGTATCTTGAAGTCAGGAGCCGTCTCCTCCGTTTTCCTGCCGCCCACTATCTTCTTTAAAAAATCCCATGCCATATATTTCTCCTTTTAAAGTTCAAACTCCCGCAGGTTGCAGATCGGAGCGCTCAGGCCGCTATCTTGGCCGTATCCTTGAGGAAACACGCCAGCGCTATTGAATGCAGCTTGGTCATAGGCGTATCGGTCCTGGACGGCAGGATCACGGGGATATTGGAGCCGGCCAGCAGGGTAGCGGATTTCATACCGGCCCCGAAAAAAGAAAGACATTTATACACGGGGTTGCCCGAATCCAGGTTCGGGAAAAGGGCGATATCGGCCTCGCCGGGAACTATTCCTTTTACGCCTTTTTCCGCCGCGAGCTCCTTTGAAAAGGTTATGTAGATATCGTAAGGCCCTTCCACGACGCAGTTCTTGAGCTCGCCCGCCTTGTTCATCTTAACGAGGGCGTCCGCGTCCAGGGTGCTCGGGATGCCGGGATTGACCTTCTCCACCGGGCAGACCACCGACACGTTCGGCTTTTCCACGCCCAGCATGCGCATCATCTCCACGGCGTTGCGGGTGATCTTCGCCTTCTGGTCCAGCGTGGGATTTATCATTATCGCCGCGTCGGTCACCGCGAACAGCTTATGGTAGTTGGCCAGTTCGAAAAGCACGAAATGGCTCAGCACGGTGCCTTCCGCCACGGCGCCGACTTCCTTGCGCAGGATGGCCTTCATATAGAACTTGGTATCGACCAGCCCCTTGACCAGGAAATCGCCTTTACCGGCTTTCACCAGGTCCACGGCCTTATTGCAGATCTCGGCATAGTCCGCAAGGTCTATCAGCTCGAAGATGTCCAGCTTCAGGCCCACTTTCGCGGCCATCGCTTCCACCTGGGCTTTGGGCCCTATCAGTATGCCGCCGGAGATTATCCGGTTGTCCACGCCCATTTTGCAGGCGGTCAGCACCTCGTCGTTGTTGGCGCCCGGCACCACTATGCGGTTGGTCTTGCCGCGTACCAGGCTTAAAAGTTCGTCAAAGTTCCTGAATTTCATTGTTCCCTCCAACTGCGTATATTTTAACGGATCATTTCGCGTGGGCCAGCAGCGGATAGCTGGCGGCGTAATTCTTTATTTTGGCCGGGTGATTCATAGCGATCTCGGCGGCCCTGCGCAGGGCGGTCATTTCGTCGCCGCCGGGATAGGTCAGCACCCGGGCTATCCAGCCCGTGCGGCGTTTTATTTCCGCGACTATCGTTTTGTCATAGGCCAGCCCGCCGGTCAGCACGACGGCGTCCACTTTCCCCTCCAGCACCGCGGCGAGCGCCCCTATTTCCTTCGAGATCTGGTAGGCCATGGCGAGCAGCGCCTCTTCAGCCTGTTCGCGCGAGACCTTCGCCGGGTCCAGCCCGGACCCGGGTTCCACTTCGCCGGTCAGGATGTACTTTTCCAGCGCCCTGCAGTCGGAAGTGCCGGTATAGGCCGCCAGGCCGCCGCGGCCTTTGAGCTTGAGCTTTATCTCCGGCAGGGTGTACTTCCCGCTGAAGCACATCCGGGCGAGGCCCCCCGCCGGCACGCCGCCGGAACGCTCCGGGGTGAAAGGCCCGTCGCCGTCGAGACCGTTGTTAACGTCTATCACCCTGCCGCCCGCGTGGGCGCCCACCGTAATTCCGCCGCCGCCGTGCATTATTATCAGGCGGCATTCCTCGTAGGGCTTGCCCACCTGGTGCGCGGCGTGGCGGCCCACGCGCTTCTGGTTAAGGGCGTGGAAGATGGAGATGCGCGGGTTCTCCGGCATGCCGGAATACCTGGCCACGGGGTCCAGTTCGTCCACCACTACCGGGTCCGCGATGAAAGCTTTTATGCCGTGGACCGCGGCTATATCCCGGGCTATTATCCCCCCGAGGTTGGAAGGGTGGTCGCCCATGACGCCTTCTTTCAGGTCCTCCAGCATGGCTTCGTCCACTTCGTAAACTCCGCCCTCGATAGGTCTTACCAGGCCCCCGCGGCCTATCACCACCTGTACCTCTTTCACGTCCACGCCGTGCTCTTTCAGCGCCTCCAGCGCC
>JAJZVJ010000077.1 GCA_021845705.1 bacterium | reverse complement strand
GCCTCCACCTTGGAAAGGTCCACGGCTTTGAAGCCCCATTCATCGGCCAGCAGTTTGAGGAGTTTCAGTTCGGGAATGAGCTTCAGTTCTACAAGGACCTGCTGCAGCGGCTTGGCGTCCTTTTTAGCCGCCTCCTCCGCCGGCTTCAGCTGTTCTTCGGTAATGAGTTTGTCCTCAATGAGGATCTCCCTCAAGTTTCTCTTACGCTGAAGTCCTTTAGACGGCGGCATGCCTGATTATTATAAATATATTAAGCTACCCGTTACAAGTTAGTTGTTTGCCCGTCCGGCAGTCACGGCGGGCGCAGGTACCCCCGCCGCCGCCGGCTACCGGAACTCGAGCACATCGCCCTCCGCGACGCGCCCGGCGCAGCGGCCCGCGGGAAGTTCCAGCACCCCCAGCGCCCCGGGAACCCAGGGCGAAAAACGCCACGGCTTGAAATCCGCGATTATGCGCAGGACCTGCATTTCCCTGTCGACGAAAACGGCGTCGATGGCGAAGTTCATAAAACACATATGGATCATGGCGCAGGGTTCAAGCCACAAGCCTTCTTCGGCGGCGAGGGACCTGCGCGGGATAAGGCCGAACAGCCTTGTGGTGAAAGTATCGGCGCGCGCGGCCGAGGCGCTGACCGTCAGTTCTTTAGTCTTGTTAAAAACTATCATGAGCTCAAGATCCTTCGGACGGACTTCTTGAATTTAGCCGTTAAAGGCGCAGAAGTTACGATCTGTTTTTTCCCTCGTTTCGTGCCTGTTCGGCCTACCGGATTAGCGCCACTTTACCTACCGCGGAGTCTTTATCGGTCTTGATCCTGAAAAGGTAAACGCCGCTGACCACGGGGGCGCCTGCCTGGTTGGTTCCGTCCCAGGCGGGCCCTTCCAGTTTTTTTACAAGTTCGCCCTCGGTAGTGTAGATCTTTATTTCCCGGTTGGGGGCCGCCATGTCCTCAGGAACTGTCAGGGAGACCAGGCGCTGGCTTTTGGGCCTGAAAGGGTTCGGGTAAGCCACCGCTTTATTCGTGCCCGCAAAATCCCTGGAGCCGGTCACGGCCAGGCGCATCGCTTTGAGCGCGTTGATGCGGCCCCAGCCGAAGTCCCGGTCAGGGCCCGGAGAGCCGAGGTCGTCGGCGGAGTTCTTTATGGCGTCGAAGACCTGAGCGCGCGTATAATCCGGTTTGGCCGACCAGATAAGCGCCGCGAGGCCCGCCGTAAGCGGGGAAGAGAAGGAGGTTCCGCTCGCCGTGGCATACCCACCGTTGATATCAGTGGTGTAAAGGTCCACCCCCGGGGCGGTCACGCCTTTGGTGATCATCAAAGTGTCGGTATTGGAAAAGTAAGCCAGCCCGTCCTGCATGTCGGTGGCGCCCACCGCGTAGACTCCGTCGCAGTTGGCCGGGGAGTCGATGTAGCCTATCCCTTCGTTCCCCGCCGCGGCGAAAAGCATCAGGCCGGTGGTGGTGGCGACGTTCACGGCGTCCTGAAGCGGAGTGGAGCAGCCGCCGGAGCTTCCGAGGCTCATGTTAATGATCATCTTCCCGGTCGCGGCCGAATTGTGGAGGCTGATAGCGTCGTTAACGGCCGCGGCAATGGAGATCTCGCTGGTGCCGCATGAGTATCTTGCAAAGCAGTCATCGATAACGCAGTCGGTATCGGAAAAAACCTTGAGAGAAAGCAGCCTTGCCCCCCAGGACATGCCTGCAACTCCTAACGCGTTATCCGAAGCGGCCGCGGCCACCCCGGCCGCGCGCGTGGCGTGTTCGCAGGCCGCGGTCGGGGGCTGGTTATCCGACGCGGCGCCGGTGTTCGGATCAAAGATCCGGCTGGTGCCAGCGAGTTTCCCCGAGAGCTCGGGATGGGAACCTTCTATCCCGGTGTCTATTAAAGCCACGGTGACGCGGCTTGAAAAGCCTGTTTCATACTCCCACGCCCCGAAAGCCTGCACCTGGGCCAGGGCGTACTGGGTGGGCAGATAAGGGTCGTTGGAAGTGCGGCGGGGCCTGAAGACGCGGTTCGGCTCGGCGTATTCCACCAGCGGCATAGCTTTAAGCACTTGAAGTCCGGCGGCCACGCCGAGACCCGCCGGCATACTTACGGCCGACCAGCCGAAGCGCTTGAAATTATTTTCGATCGTAAAACCAGAGGCTTCCAGGGCGGAAACGGCCGCCCCGGTAGAGACGCCGGTCTTGAACCGGACTATCGCGGACCCGGCTGCGGCTTCAAGGTAGGTGGTTTTTCCGGAGGCGGGTGAGAACTGCGCAATGCGTTCTATTTTAAGAGCGAAAGCGCGGCCGGCGGTCATGAAGACAAGCAGGAACGCGAGCCGGGCGGCGCTGTGCGGGAGCTTCATTTTTTGTTTTTCTTGGCCCAGGCCGCTATGACGGCCGACTCGACGGAACTTTTAAAGGACCCGTCGGAAAAAGCCAGTTCCGGCGGGAAGGCCACCCAGAAGGTCCCCGGCTCCCTGGAAGAAGCCATTACTCCGCCTATAACGAGCAGGTCCCCGTCCAGGATTATCTCGGCGTTGGCCAGGCGGGATTTGGACTTCAGGGATTTAAAAGCGCCTATTTTAACGGAAGGCCGGACGGGGGCTTTTGCCGGTTTTTTAAAGCCGTTCTTAAAGCAGCCCTCAAGTTTACCGTAAAGCGACTTGGAGAGAAGTTTTATGTCGGCGAAAGTCTTTCCCTTGCTCTCGGTCCTCGGCATGATAACGGCGCCCTTTTCATAAGAGACGGAATTAACGGTAAGCACGCCGAAGGTAAAGTCCCCTTTGGCGGCGCCTTTAATGGCCGCAGGATCCACGGCTGTTATTTCCAAAGCGGCCGCCGCCTGCGCGGCCAGGCAGAGCGCCAGAACGCTGGCCAGAAAACTTCTGAGGAAGTTTCCCGCCCGCATAGCGGGCGCCCTTCGGGTGACATACACCCTTTCGGACTGGCGCGCATAGCGCTTGTCCTCAACCCGCTCCGCGGGGAATCCCGCAAATGCGGGATTCGAGTTAATCAGCTTTTTCATTTATGCTCCTGATTATACCGACTATATCGTGCACGTCGTCGAGCTCGAAATCAGCGCCGGAAACCTTGGTCTCGAACTCGTTGCCGTATTTCGCCCAGGCCGTACGCATGCCGAAAGCTTTGGCGCCTTTTATGTCGCGCTCCGCCCAGTCCCCCACCATTATGGACTCCCCCGGCTCCACGCCGAGCTTTTCAAGTATTTTTTTGAAAGGCTTCGGGGACGGTTTTTTCTCGCCGGTATCGTCGAAAGTCACAACGTGTTCGAAATAGTGGTGCAGGCCGAGTCCCACGATGCGCATCCACACGCTCAGGCGGGGAGCGTCCGAGACCACGCCCATGCGCACGCCTCTTTTAAGGAGGTCCGTAAGCGTAAGGCGCACATGGGGGTAAAGGGTCATGTGCCCTTCTTTGGCGCGTTTATAGCCCAGAATGCCGGCGGCCAGGATCTTGTAATCTATCTGGCCGAATTCCTTCGTCAGGACCTTGTCGAAGATGTTCTGGTCCTCTATCCCCTCGGCCCAGTAGACCTTGAAGATCTTTTCCACCATCTCCTGTTTCGGGACGGCCAGGCCTGCGTCTATCATGGCGTCCACCGCCGCGTCCACGGCGGCGCGCTTCATGCGCATGAAATCCATCAGCGTGTTGTCGATGTCGAAAATAACGGCTTTTATCATAAGGTAACGATCCGGGACCTTTGATCAGGGGTCCGGAATCCGGGCTAAGACCGTCTTTTTCCGGACCAGGCCCTTGATTCCGGATTATTTTTTAGGTTCCGTGTAGCGCTCCACGTATTCCATCGTGCGTGTGTCGATGCGCACCTTGTCGCCTTCTTTGATGAACATGGGGACTTTTATCTCGAGGCCGGTGGAGACCTTGGCCAGCTTCAGCGTATTGGAGACCGTGTCGCCCCTCACGCCGTCCACAGTTTCCGTTATTTCCATGATCAGGTTGGCGGGCAGCTGGATGCCGAAGAAGACCCCGTTCAGGTAAAGGCCCTCGACGGGCATATTCTCCGTCATGAAAGGAAGGCTGGCTTTAAGCTTCTCGGCCGGCAGCCCGGCCTGCTCGTAGTTCTCGTTGTCCATGAAATAAGCCATGCCTCCGTCGGAATAGACATAGGTCTTGGGGCGCTTCTCGACCATGACGTCCTTGAACTTGTCCTCGGGGCGGTAGGCGGTCTCTATGATGGACCCGGTCTCGACGTTGCGGAGCTTCACGCGCACCACGGCGCGGGCCTGGGATTTGCGGTGATGCTGAACGGACAGGACCTCCACGGTCTGGCCGTTCTCGTTGATGAACATATTCCCTTCTTTGAATTGGCTGGCAAGTATCATTTGTGTCTCCTGTTGGTTAGTCTAAAGTGCGAAAATCCGGACCGCGTACCTTCAGGCGTGCGGGTTGGCGGTCTGGTAAGCCATCACTTTCAGGGCAAGGATGCGCTTTTCCATCGGGGGGTGCGTCGCAAGCAGATCGGCCGCAAACCCTATTTTTTCCTCTATAAGGCTGCCCCTCGGGTCGGTGATGCACATATGCGCCACGCCGTTGTTTATGGCGTTGGTAGGCATCACGGCCTCCCGTATCTTTTCAAGCGCTGAAATAAGCGCCTGCGGGTTGCGCGTCAGTTCCGCGCCGCTCGCGTCCGCCAGAAACTCGCGCTGCCGCGAGATAGCCATGGCGAGTATCCGTGAAATAAGCGGGGCCAGTATCACCAGCAGTATCCAGACGGCGAACATTATTACCGCCGCAAGGCCGCCGCCTTTGCGCCCGGAGCCGCCGGACGAGGAGGAGGAACCGCGCCCCCCGAAACGCATACTGCGCCCGGCAAAATCGCTCAGCAGGGCTATAGCGCCCAGCATAGCCGCGGCCACCGTCATCAGGCGCATATCGTAGTTGCGGATATGGCTCATTTCGTGCGACACTACGCCCTGCAGTTCCTCCCGGTTGAGGGAGGCCAGCAGGCCCTCGGTCACCGCTATCACGGAATTTGACGGGTTAGTGCCCGTAGCGAAAGCGTTAAGGTCCGGGTCAGGGACTATGTAAGCCGCCGGCGCCGGCAGCCCGGCCGCGGTGGCCATCTCCGCCACTACGTTCAGGTACTGCTTCTCCTTCTCGTTGTCCGGGACGGCGCGGCGGGCCATCGTAGAGCGCAGTACCATGCGGGGCCCGTTAATGAGACTGTTGGCGGACATCCCGAGCCCTATCAGCAGGGCGATTATCGTTCCGAACGGTATATTCCCGGCCGCACCGGCAGAGCGTGTCTCGTAGTAACCGTCCGCGCTCATGCGCGTCTGCGTCGCTCCGGGATTGAAGTTAAGATAGAAATAATCGAACCCCAGCCCGATCACCAGGAAAAAAGCCACGAACACGCCCATCAGCATAGCCGTCATGCGGCGGTTGGAAGCCTGTTGCTCGTAAATATTCATCTGAACGATCTGGAACCGGGAATCCGGCGCGGAAACGCCTGATCCCCGATCCTCTATACCCTATCTTTGATCCGCTTATACCGCAAGATCGACCTTGACGTTCTCCCTGTCGGGGGAATCGGACGGGAGTTCCCAGAGAGCGGAGGGCGTAAAGCCCAGCAGCGAGGAGAAGATATTGGTGGGGAACACCTGCTGCCCGGTGTTGAACTTTGTAACCACGTCGTTGTAGAACTGGCGCGCGAAACCGATCTGGTTCTCGGTATGGGTAAGTTCTTCTATCAGGGTCTTTACGGATTCGTTAGCCTTCAGGTTGGGGTAATTTTCCGAGACGGCCATCAGCCTGCCCAGGGCCTGGGTAAGCATGCCTTCCTTGGCCATTATCTCGCCGGGATTGCCGCCCTGTCCCGCGGAAACCGCGGCCGCGCGGGCCTGGATAACGCGCTCGAGCGTTTCCTTCTCGAACTTCATTTCGCCTTTGACCGATTCCACCAGGTTGGGGATCAGGTCATGGCGCCGCTTGAGCTGCACGTCTATCTGGCGGAAGGCGTTCGCGACCTGGTTGCGCAGCTTTATCAGCCCGTTGAAGGTCATCACCAGCCAGCCGCCCAGCAAAAGCAATACGATAGCTAATACGATCATTGTTCCTCCCGTTAAGTAGTTAAGCCGTCTTTGTAAGTATCTCGCAGCCTGTCTTAGTGACCAGCACCGAATCTTCTATGCGCACGCCGAATTTCCCGTGCAGGTAGATGCCGGGTTCCACGGTAACCGCCATGCCGGCGCGCAGCACGGCCTCGAAAGTGGTATTAAGCCGGGGGAATTCGTGGATCTCAAGCCCTACTCCGTGCCCGGTCCCATGTATGAAATACTGGCCGTAGCCCGCGTCCGAGATATAGTTGCGGCAGGCGGCGTCCACGTCGCGCGCTTTTACGCCGGCGCGGACTTTGGCCAGGCCGGCTTTCTGGGAGCCGGCCACCGTGGAGTAGATCTTTTTATATTCTTCCGTCGCCTTCCCGTGAAAATAACTGCGCGTGATATCCGAGCAGTAGTGCCCGTAAACGCAGCCGTAGTCCAGGAGGACCGCCTCGTTGTTCCGGAGCTTCCTCTCGGAGGTCTCGTGGTGCGGCATGGCCGAGTTCGGGCCGAAGCCGACGATAAGGTTGAAAGAGGGCCCTTTGGCCCCCATGGCCTGCATGGTGTCCTCGAGTTCGCGGTACACGGAAAGTTCGGTGCGGCCCGTTTTGATGTGCGGCTTGACCAGGCCGAAAGCCCTGGCGGCTATACGGCAGGATCTGCGCAGGGTCTCTATCTCCTCCCCCTCTTTGACCGCCCGCAGGGCGCCCGTCAGGCCTTCTTTTTCGAGGAGGCCGGCTTTGCGCCAGGCCGTGCCGCGTTTGTACGTTTCAGCCTCGGGTTCGAAAGCCGCGCGCTTGAGTTTAAGTTCTTTTACCCGGGCGAGAGCCGCGTCCTCGGCGCTGCCCGCCGCGGGAACCGCGGCCGCGAAACCTATCTTGGAGCGGAACTGCTCCACGAACATCTTCGGCATGAAAACCCGGGCGTCGGAACGCGTGACCAGCATGGCGCAGTCGTCCAGGTGGAACCCGGTGAAGAAGCCTATTTCAAGGGTGCGGCCCATCACCAGGGCGTCGAGGCCGTGCTGCTTGAGCATATACTGCAGATCTTTTATGCGCTTCTGGTGTATATTCATGGTCACCCCGTAAAACGTAAGTAGGCCGCCGATGCTCCGGAGGCCTCTTAATTATACTATTTTATATAATTCAGCGGTAGCGCGGCGTGCGGAGCAGCCCGGTTTTATTCAGCAGGAATTCCGCCGCGGCGAGGAGGGTTTCAAGCCCGTACCGGACCCCTCCGGCAAAAGCTATCGAGGAAGCTTCGCTGAAATATTTCGCCGGCACCGGGATATCCCCCAGGCGCAGCCCCTTGAAGGCCGCCTGGAAAAGATACTGGGAATCGAAAGCGAAACCATCCGAATTTTCCGCCCAGTTGACTTTTTCGAGCGCCGCCCGGGAATAAGCCCGCAGCCCGCTGTGCCACTCGCCCAGGTTCTGGCCGGCGGACAGGTTCTCCAGGACCGTAAGCGCCCTGTTGGCGAGGTATTTATATACCGGCATGCCGCCTGCCAGGGCCTCGGCCCTGGTGCGTATACGGTTCCCGAGGACCACGTCGCAGATCCCGTCCTCTATAATGCCCGTCATGAAAGGGATGACCTGCGGGTCGTACTGGTAATCCGGGTGCAGCATCACCACAATATCCGCCCCCCGCTCAAGCGCTAGCGAATAGCAGGTCTTCTGGTTGCCGCCGTAGCCGCGGTTGCGCGGATGTCTTACCGCGCTCAGGCCGAGTTCGAGCGCCAGTTCGTAGGTGCCGTCCGAGGAGCAGTCGTCCACCAGCAGCAGTTCGTCGAAAGTCCCCGGGGGCAGGGATTCGACCGTCTTGCGCAGCGTGGCCGCGGCGTTATAGGCCGGCAGCACTATTATCGTTTTCATCTGTTTATCCGGACCTCGTCACCTGCACTCCAGCAGGGCCGAAAGCCCGGCAAAGCCTTCAAGCGGGATCTCCTGGGCCCTTACAGTAGCCTTGAACCCGGCTTTTTCGACCGCCGCCGCGGCGGCAGCCTTGTCCACGCCGCAGAGGCCGAGGGAGTTGATGAGCGTTTTCCGCCTGTGGGAAAAGGCTTTTTTAACGAGCGCGCGGAAGGCTGCTTCCTCGCCCGGAACGCTGAAATAAGATTTAGGGCGGAAGACCAGCACGGAGGAATCCACCGCGGGCACCGGGCTGAAGCTCGCGGCCTTTATATCCATAAGCAGTTCCGCCGACGCGCGCGAAGCGGTCAAAAGCGAGAGCGCCCCGTAGTCGCTGTCCCCGGCGGCGGCCGTGACGGCGTCATCTTGGACCGCGGCGGCGTCGAGATCCGCTACAACTCGCCGATCACGAGCCTGCGTGACCTGCTCGACGAGGGCTACGACGCCGTCTACGTCGGCGT
>JAJZVJ010000076.1 GCA_021845705.1 bacterium | reverse complement strand
GATCGAGATAGAGGTTGAAAGCACGCCCGGCAAAGGTTCGACTTTTTCGGTTTATCTGCCGCTCGCGGAAACACCGCCTCCGGGCGAAGGCAAGAACATGGCCGGGAAGCACCCGGCAACAGGACATGAGACCGTGCTGCTCGTTGAAGACGAGCCGAGTTTGCGCCGCCTCGGGGAACGGGTTTTGCGCGAAAGCGGTTATAAAGTCCTTGCCGCGTCCGACGGCCAGGAGGCGCTTAAGTTTATGGAGGAGCGCGGCGAACCTGTTGACTTGCTGATAACGGACCTGGTGATGCCCGGCATGAGCGGCAGGGAGCTGGGTAAAGAACTGGCGCGCAGGAAACTGACGCGCAGGACGCTGTACATGTCAGGCTATACGGACGATGCAATATCTACGCACGGCGTTCTTGAACCCGGGGTGGCGTTCATCTATAAGCCGTTCTCGGTCGAGGCGCTTTCAGACAAAATACGCGAGGTGCTGGACGGCCCCGGGGACCAGGCAAAGGCTTAGGACCACGCCCGCGGCCCGTTTAATTGTATCATAGCGGTAAGCGGACGGCTATTTGTCCGCCCGCTTAAAATTTTCTTCCGGGAGTATTCAAGAATGAACGCGTTATTCCACCCAGAGCCGAAACCGGCGGCCGCGCCCGCCGGGCCTGAGAAGGCCGGCCGTCCCGATATCGCCTCCCTGCCCGTTCCCGCCGCGCTCGCCGCCCTCCGCGCGGACCCCGCCGCCGGGCTTACGAACGCCGAAGCCGAACTTCGCCGCAAAGAGTACGGCTACAACGAAGTGGCCGAAAAAAAAAGCCACCCGGTGCTGCTGTTCCTGGGCAAGTTCTGGGGGCTTTCGGCGTGGATGCTGGAATTGATAATGGCGCTGTCGGCGGCGCTGGGAAAGATCTCGGACCTGGTGGTGGTGGGCGCGCTGCTGGTAGTTAACGCCGTGCTGGGTTTTATGCAGGAACACCGGGCGGCCGGCGTGGTGGAGGCGCTGCGGCGGCGCCTGCAGGTTAACGCGCGCGTGCTGCGCGAAGCGGACTGGCGGGTACTCCCGGCGCGGGACCTGGTGCCGGGCGACATCGTCCGGCTGCGCGCCGGCGACATCATCCCGGCCGACGTAAAACTCCTCTCCGGCGCCCTGGCCGTGGACCAGTCGGCGCTGACCGGCGAATCAAAGGACGCCGACAAGGCCCCGGGGGAAACGCTGGCTTCGGGGTCGGTCGTCCGCAGGGGCGAAGGCAACGGCGTGGTGATGCTGACCGGGGCTAAGACCTACTTCGGCCGCACTACCGAGCTGGTGCAGCAGGCGCGCCCCAAACTTCACATAGAAGAGGTCGTGGCCAAAGTGGTCCGCCGGCTGTTCCTTATAGTCGGCGCGCTGCTGGGCCTGGTGATAGTCTTATCGCTGGCGCGCGGCGCGCCGCTCCTCGAAATGGTCCCGCTCCTGCTCGTTCTGCTGATGAGCGCGGTGCCGGTCGCCCTCCCCGTGATGTTCACGGTCAGCATGGCCGTAGGCGCCAGGGAACTGGCAAAACGGGGGGTACTGGTCACGCGCCTCAGCGCCGCGGAGGACGCCGCCACCATGGACGTGCTCTGCGCGGACAAAACGGGCACGATCACCATGAACCAGCTGGCCGTCACCGGAGTGATCCCCCTGGAAGGCGCGACGGAAGCGGATGTGCTCTTCGCCGGCGCGCTCGCCTCCCAGGAAGCCAACCAGGACCCCATCGACCTCGCTTTCCTGGCCGCGGCAAAAGAACGGCACATCTTCGAGAACCTCCCGAAAGCGGCGCAGGTCTCGTTCATCCCTTTCGACGCCAAGAACCGCAGGACCGAGGCCGTCGCGGAACAGAACGGGCAGCGGCTGCGCGTTATGAAAGGCGCCGTGCGCACCATAGCCGGGGCCTGCGGGCTCCAGCCCCCGGCGATAGAGGCGCTGGAAGCGCGCGTTAAGGAATCGGCCGCGAAAGGTTACCGGACCCTGGCCGTGGCCCGCGGCCCCGAAACGGGCCCTCCCGCCCTGCTCGGCCTGGTGTCCCTGTACGATCCGCCGCGGCCGGACGCCGGGCGGCTCATCGCCGCGCTCCGCGGCCTGGGCGTTTCCGTCAAGATGCTGACCGGCGACGCGCTGGCGGTAGCCGGCGAGATCGCGCGCGGCGTAGGGCTGCCCAATATCCGGCGCGTAGCGGACCTGAAAGCGGCCGGCGCCGGGCCCGGCGGCGGGGCGGTGGACCTGCTGGCGGGCGCCGACGGCTTCGCCGAGGTGTTCCCGGAGGATAAATATATAGTGGTGAAGAGCCTGCAGGCCGCGGGCCACGTGGCCGGCATGACGGGGGACGGGGTTAACGACGCGCCCGCGCTCCGCCAGGCCGAGGTGGGGATAGCCGTCAGCACCGCCACGGACGTGGCCAAGGGCGCCGCCAGCGTAGTGCTGACGGAACCCGGCCTGACCAACATAGTGGCGCTGGTCGAGCAGGGGCGGACCATCTACCAGCGCATCCTGACCTGGATAGTGAACAAGATCAGCCGGACCATCCTGAAGGCCGCTTTCGTGGCTATCGCGTTCGTTATAACCGGCAAATTCGTAATCTCGGCGTTCGCCATGCTGCTGCTGGTCTTCATGACGGACTTCGCGAAGATAGCCCTGGCCACCGACCATGTCCGGCCCTCCGGCACTCCGGAAACATGGAACATCGGGGGGTTCATCACGGTGTCCGTTGTGCTGGGGATCATAATGGTCGCGGAGACGCTCTTCTTCCTGCGCTTCGGCTGGCTGCGTTACGGCCTGGCCGCGAACGATAACGCCCTCCACACCTTCAGCTTCCTGACGCTGCTCTATTTCGCCGTTTTCTCCATAGTTTCCGCGCGGGAGCGGCGCTGGTTCTGGGCGTCGCGCCCCGGCAGCGCCCTCGCGGCCGCACTCCTGGCCGAGACGCTTATAGGCACCGGCCTGACCTTCGCGGGGCTGCCTGGGCTGCGGCCGCTGCCCTGGGGGCAGACGCTCGCTGCTTTCGGCTATGCGCTGGTCTCGTGCCTGGCAATTAACGACGCAATAAAGGTCGCTATGATAAAATGGCTCGTTCCCGGCTGCGTGGCCGAGGCCCCGGCCCCGCTCCGCGGTTAAATCAAGCTATTCAACACCCGGCTGTCCCGGAAGTTTTTCCCGCCCCCGCGCTGCCGCTTCAACCGGCTCAGGGACAGAACCTGTCTTATTGCCGTAAAAAAGTTTGCAAACCCCCTCCCCCTCCCGCTATAATAAAGGATTATGGCAGATATTACAGGCCGCGTTCTGGTGATCACCTCCGGCAAGGAACTCCTTGGCGAGATGTCGCCGTCCATGTCCGGCAGGGGCATGGAGCTGGTCTGCGTGCCCACCCTGAAATACGCCGCCGAACGGCTGGGCGCCGGGGACTGCACGGCTATGGTCGCCGACTTCGGCTGGCTTCCGCCCACGGAACGCGAGAACCTGCTCGCCCTGCACGGCCAATTCAAAAAAATACCTCTTTTTACCCTGGAATCCGTGGCCAGCATGGCGCCTTCGGTAAGTTCGCCGCTGCGCCGCCTCACCTGGCCGCTGCCGATGGGCTTCGCGGACCAGGTACGGGTAATAGCCAGGCCCATAGTGATACTGGCCGACCAGGTCCTGTTCACTACCGGGGCCCTGCAGAAGGCCTTTCAGCAGGCCGGGGTGCAGGCGGTATCGCTGGAATCCTCAAAAGGCCTGCCCGATCTCATACAACAGCAGAACGAAGCCCGCATAGCCGCCAGCCGGAGGAAACCGAAAAAAACGTGGTCGCTGCTGGGCGGGAACGACGAGGAAGAAACGCCGGAGATAGCGGCCGTACCCGGAAACGTTATGGTAGCGCAGTTCCCCGGCACGCTGAACGAAGCCGACGCGCTTGACGCTGCCATACGCGGCGCCAACCCCGAAGCGGTCTGCTACCTTGTTTCCGGTACCGACACCGTCCGTTACGCCATACAGGCGCTCAAGGAAGGCCATCCGGTGGCCCTGCCCCGCGATCAGGCCGGGCGCATAGCCGGCATAATGACCGAAAACAGCGAAGGCGGCGAGGTCCGCCTGAAAGAGCGCGAGCGGGAGCGCATCCTTCTCCTGGATAATTTCAAGCCGGCCCTCAATTCCCTCAGCCAGGCCCTGGCAGGCGCGGGCTATGCCGTAACTTCCTCCATGGACGGCGCGGAGTCGCTCGCGCTCTGCAAAAAAGGCGCGTTCCACCTGGCCGTCATCGGCACCGCCATCACTTTCGCGGAGCATTCCGGCGCCGAGCTCGCCCAGAAGATGCGCGAGCGCGACCCGGAACTGCGCATTATCTTCATGGTGGACCAGTACCCGCTCCAGGCCGCGCTGAAAGGCGTAAGCCAGGTGGTGGAGCTGGGCCTGGACGACGCCATCCTCAAGCCCGTGGAAGCCTCGCGCCTGATCTTCTCGGTGGAGAAAGCGCTGGAGCGGCGCTTCCTGCTGCTGGAGAACGCGCGCCTGCTCAAGGAAACGCAGGAGCAGAAGGGCCAGCTGGAACTGGTCAACGGCTTCCAGAAGAAGTTCTTCGCCACCGTGGCGCACGACGTAAAGAGCCCCCTCACGGCCATCCTCGGCTACTCCGAGGTGCTCACGGCCAAGCTCAAGGCCATGCCCAGCGAGCAGCGCTACGCGGCCAATATCCAGACCTCCGCCAAGACCCTCAACGTGCTGATCTCGGACCTGGTGGACCTGGCCGCGATGGAGTCCGGCAAGCTGCGCGTGGAGATAGGCGCGCTCAACCTTATGGCGGTCATCAACGACGTCTATGAGCGCGTGAAGATAGCCGCGCAGAAGCGCAGCCTCAACATGAACCTGGAAGCGCCTCCCGTCCTTCCCCCGCTGGCCGGAGACGACGCCCGCATAGGCCAGGTGGTGCAGAACCTCTGCACCAACGCCATCCAGTACACCAAGGAAGGCGGCAAGATAACCATAAAAGCGGAGACCACCCCTGACCGCGTGATAGTGAGCGTGATAGACACCGGCATAGGCATCTCCAAGGAAGACCTGCCCCGCGTATGGGAGCGGTTCTTCCAGACCAAAGAAGCCCAGGGCATGCGCAAGGCCGGCTTCGGCCTCGGCCTCAAGATAGCCCGCGAGATCGTGCAGCGCCACGGCGGCGAGATGGGCATAGAGTCCGAACTGGGCGTGGGCTCGCGCTTCTTCTTCCACATTCCCGTAAAGAAATAGCCCCGGACCCCTCCCCGCGGCAAACGCCGTTCCGGAAGGGGCGCCCCCCCCTTGACATGTCAAGTGCGCCCTGCTAGACTTTAATTGTAGCCGGCCGGAACGTATATATGACAAAGACCCTTTTCTTCCTTATGGCCCTCTGCCTCTCAATGCCTCCCCTCCTCCGGGCCGGGGAAACCGGCCATTTCTGCACTATGGACCAGGGCGTGGAGCAGATGATAAGCGCGGCCGGCCTGAACTCCGAAGGCATAGCTAAAGACCTGCGCGGCAAGGCTGACCGGCAGGAGGTGGACCGCATGATACGCCTTATAGCCGAAGACCAGGTAAAGAGGAAGCTGGTTGAAGGAAAAGGCGACGAGGTTAAGATAACCTGGAAGGATATCTACGATGTGCGGGGCACGGTCAGCGCCTGGGTCTGCAACGAGGGCTGCCGCATGTACTGCGTAAGCAGCTTTATAGACGCCATCGGCTCGGGCCTGACCGGGACCAGCATAGGCAGGGGCCTGACCGGCTTCGGCCTGGCGCTGGCGGGCCCGCCGGGATTCGTGATGATGAGCGGCATGGAAATAACCCAGGAAACCTTCCAGTGTAAGCCCGACGCGGTGGCCATGGCGCTGGACGCCGGCGCCACGCTCACCATAATGCTTCCCTGGTGCAAAGCCCCGGGAGCCAAACAGCTCTGCGTGCGCGCCCAGCAGGTAGCCGGCAGGACCATAACCAGCGTCATGGGCAGGTATATGGGGCGGGAGTTCGCCATCGGCACGGCCAGGGTCATTGAGTCAGAGGGCGGAGGAGAATTCGTGGAGGTAGTGGCGGAGCATCTTTCCCATCACGCAAAAGAGGGCGTGACGCATGCTGTCACACACCAGGTCCACAGCAAGCTTATGGAAGGCGCCGGGAACAATCCGGCGATCCCTGACCCCGGCGGTCCCGCCCCCGCGGGCGCTGAAGGCACGCCCATAGGGGACGGGCTTTATTACAACGACCCGGCGCAATATATGCAGTAGCCGGATATTCGCGCCAAAAAGTTACCGGCGCTTGCCGCAGCCGCCGCGAAGCGCCGCGTTTTTTCAGGGTCCGGCAGGTCACAGGGGGATTATGAAAGTGTTAATAGTGGACGACAACGCCAGCACAAGGGAGGTAGTAAGCGTCATCCTTAAAAAGCTGGGGCACGAAGTAGTAGGCGAGGCGCAGGACGGCAAAAGCGCTCTCAAGGCCTTTGTGGAACTGCGCCCGGAGGTGGTCCTGCTGGATATCATAATGCCCGGGATCTCCGGCCTTGTGGTCCTTGAAGAGATGCGCAGGATCGGCCCGGAAGCCAGGATAATAATGCTGACCGCCGTGGACCAGGACGAGGTCACCAGCGAGCTTGAAGCCAGAGGCGCGGCGGCGACCATCTTCAAACCTTTCTCGCATGAAGACCTTGAAAACGCCTTCGAGCGGCTGAAATAAAATGGAACAGACGAACGGCACCAAAGAAGATACGCTCAAGCGCATCACCGCTGAAGGCCTTGAAAAGTGCCTGCTCAAGATAACGGCCGTCTCCGGCAGCGCCTGGCGGCTGGGTGAACTGCGCGTTTCCAACGGCACGGCCCGGGACGCCATAAGGCGGGTAGCGCGGGGGCCGCAGCCCGCCGCGATACGCATAAAAATAAAAGGCGACCCTCCGTTCACCACCGCCATCCTGTTCGATCCGGAAGACACGAAGCATATTTCCCTGTGCTTCAGCGAATTGTCGTTTTGCGGCACCGCGGGCACGGAACAGCCGGACGTGGCCATTGTGGAGATAGGGAACATACTCCTGAACGCGCTGGCCAATTCCATCCTGAAAGCGTTCAAAAGGACGGCCATCCCCTCGGTACCGGCTTATTTCAGGGGCAGCCATGGAGCGGTGGAAGAATGGCTTGGCGCCGGTCCCGCGGCATTCACGATAATATCCGCGGCGTTCACCATGCAGAGGGAAGGCCGCACGGCTTCAGCCGAGATACTGGCCTTCCTCCCCCCCCGGCTCGCCGGGGACGCGGCCGGGCTCCCGGCCTGATAAAACCGCCCCGGAAACGCTCCCGCCGGGTTTTCCCGCAGGCAGAATACCGCTCAGCCCGGGGAAGCGGCCGGAGAGGCCCCGGGGCCGAGCGTCCCGCCCTTCACATAAAGCAGTTCGTTGCTGCATTCACAGGTGGCGAAAGGGCAGGGCTTCGCTTCAGTGTACATGCGGAAATCTTCGCTTAAAAATTTCCCGCATAACCGCCCTGCGAACTCTGTTTTTACAGGGAATTAGGCGGGGAATCTTAAAAACGATGGCTTTTTCAGCAGACTGTTAACGGGAAAGACCTGTCTTGCGCACGCTTTCCGCCTGGCGCTTGCCGAAATCAACCGCGAACCGCAGGCCCGCCGGCTTTATTCGGCGGGAGAAGAAGCGCAGCTTAAACTGGCCCTGGCTTTTGCAGAAGGACGAGCAAAGCCGGCGGGGAACTCCGGAGCCGGCCGATCGTTCATTATGCTTTCGCCTGAAGGTTCTTTTTACCTGCGCCTTTTTCACAAAAACGCTGTTCTCGGCTCATTGGAAACCCCGTTCAATAGCGTTTGGACGGGCGACACCGCGCGCCGCGCGCTAAGAGAAACGAACAGCGCGGCTTGCGCCCGTTGTTTTCTGGGCTGCGCAATTAAACTATAATCTATGGAAATGACCGGACTCGAAGTAAAAAAGCTCATCGCCCTGGCCGGTGTGGAATGGCGCCTGCGCCAGCAAAGCACTTTTCTTGGGTTCATCTGGACCATGCTGAACCCTGCCTTGATTTTTGCCGCAATGTACGCAGTTTTTGAACATTGGATAGGGTCACGGCAAAAAGGCTACGCCATGTTCCTGGTTATCGGCCTAGTGGAGTGGAATTTCTTCGCTTCGGCAACGAATTACGCGCTTACAAGCCTGCAGCGCCGGGCGGCGCTAATGAAAAATTTTCCTATAAAGCCTGAAATCATCATCTTGTCGTCGCTGCTGAGCGTATACTTTTCACATCTGCTTGAACTTGCGGCCTTGGGAGCGCTTACATTGCTTTCCGGCACCGCTCCTTCCCTTTCGTGGCTCTGGTTAATACCCCTGGATATTCTTTACTTTTGCCTGGTTACCGGTGCGGGCATGATTTTAGCCTGGTTAGCGGTGTTTTATCTGGATATTGAACGCATATGGGGGATAATCCTGATGGCCGGTTTTAGA
>JAJZVJ010000075.1 GCA_021845705.1 bacterium | reverse complement strand
CTGCTTGATCTGGTTTTCGTCTCCCTCCACGCTCCAGAGATCTTCCGGGACCAGCATGTTGCAGTCGGCGTTAGTCCCGGCCGTGGCCAGGCGGAAGATATCCCCAAGCGCGCGCTCAAGGCAGAATTCCCGCTTGACGGGTTTTCCCCCCTTGGAAAAAGCCAGCAGGTTGGCCGTCAGGCCCTGGGCGTTTTTAGCGGCCTCCAGGGTTTCATCCATTATTTTGGCGTTCTCCCCTTCGCCAAGGCGGTTCCTGAGGAACGAGACATTGGCCATAATGCCCATCAGCATGTTGTTGAAGTCGTGCGCTATGCCGCCTGCCAGCTGCCCGAGGGACTCCATGCGCTGCATGTTCGTCATTTCCGCGAGCATCGCTTCGCCTTTTTTCTTTTCGGTTATATCGTTCACTATCGCTAGAACGACATGTCTTTCCCCTGTTGTTACAATCTGCAGGCGTACCTCCACGGGGTAAGTGGTCCCGGCCTTCCGGGTATGGACGCTTTCAAATACCAGGCTGCCCAGCCTGCCGTCCTTAAGCGGCTGCACGAGCGCGCGGAAGGAAGCTTCGGTGTAGGAGGTTTTAAGGTCCCAGGGGGTCATGTTCTCCAGTTCCTCCGGGGCGTAGCCCAGGTTCTTTACCGCGCCGTAATTGGCGAAGATAAAACGGAAGGTGTCCGGGTCGAAGATATACACCTCGTTGAAGCTGGCGCGGACCACCTGGCTGAGCAGGTTCATCTGTTCCCGGTTCTTCCAGGTATCGGTGATGTCGGTGAATACGCAGTGCGTTTTCTGCACGCTGCCGTCCCGGTTATATACTATCCTGCCGCTGAAAGAGAGGCGGCGGCGGCTCCGGTCCTTGCAGATTATGTCGAATTTTTTACCCGCCATTTGCCCGGTCGATATAAAATCCGGTAATTTTTCCAAGAAGAGCTTTTTCTGTTCCGGGACCAGGAACTCGCTGAAATTACGCCCGAGCACTTCCTCCTGCGTGTAGCCGAAGGTCCTGGCCCAGGTCTCGTTTATGGCCAGCAGGTTGCCTTTAGCGTCCAGCGACTGGTAGCCTACGGGGGCCTTTTCAAAAAGTTCCTGGAAGTGTAGTTCCGACTCTTTCAACGGTGTTATATCGGTCCAGGAGGCCGTGATCTCCGCGCTGTCCTGCGCCGAGATCTTAAGCTGGTTGTGCACCCAGAAATAGCTCCCGTCCTTTTTTTTGAAACGGAAGTCGTGCGAGGCCACGCCCTTCTCCGGGAGGTTGTTTAAAAATGCAAGGGTCCAGTCCTTATCCAGGGGGTGCAGATTCTTTTCCAGCCAGCCAGGCGCCAGTATTTCGGAAGGGTCATAGCCGATAACGGCCTGCGCGTTGCCGCTTACCCACTCGGCAATGAGCTTGCCGTTCTTGCGCCTTTTTGTGAAGATCACGACCGGGGTAACCTCCATCACGTGCGCCAGCTGGCTGGCGGTGCGTTCCAGGGCGGCCTGGGAGGCGGCGCGCTTCTCTTCCGCTGAAATAGCGTCCAGCGCCAGGGAAATGTCCCCTTCTATCTCCGTAAGCAGCTGCCTTTCGTCCCCGGTGAAAAAATCGGCCTCGGCCGAATACAGATTGAGCGTGGCCACGGGCCTCCCGCCTTCTTTGAGCGGGATCGCGGCGGAGGAATGAAAGCCGTGGGCAAGCGCTTTTTCGCGCCAGGGCGCCGCCAGCGGGTCCGTCGCCATATCGGGGATGACATGGCAGTGCCCGTTCTCTATCGCTTTGGCGGTAGGGCCCAGGGAGAACGGGCCTTCCTTCAGGATTATCTTTATGGAGTCCAGATAGGTGCCCGCAGCCCCCGCCGAGCAGGCGGGGAAGATCCTGCCGGTATCCTTGTCCGGCAAGCCAATCCAGGCCATCCTGAACCTGCCGGCGTCCACCGCTATGTCGCAGATCCGTTTGAAAAGCCTGGTCTTGTCCTTTTCCCTGGCCGCCGCGGCGTTGATCTGGGCCAGGAAATTGTAAAGCCGCAGGTTCTTGCGCTGTTCGGTCTCGGCCTGCTTAAGCTTGGCCTGCAGCTCGGCCTTTTCCAGCGCCTTTTGAGTGGTCGGCAACAGGTTTTCGAGGAAAGCGGAATCTTTTACTATGTAGTCCAGCGCGCCGGCCTTCATGCTGTTCACGGCCACGGCCTCGTCGCCGCGCCCGGTCACTACTATGAACGGCGGGACCGGGATGGACTCATCCCTGAGCCGGCTTATAAGCTCCAGCGCGGTCATGCCGGGGAAAGAATAGTCCAGCACCATCAGTTCCGGCTGGGCGGCTTTAAGCGCGTCTATCGTTTCGGCGGGAGTATAAGCGCTGTGGATGTTAAGCCCCAGCGGGGCAAGGTGCTGGGCCTCCAGCTCGCTGGTGCCGCGGTCATCCTCCACAAGAAGAATGAAGCCGCCGTTCCGTGTCAGTTTTTCTTCCATGACTTTTCCTATCTGCCGTTTATCTTGCTGACTTTTACTATCATAAGAAAAAGCCCCAGCCGCTTTATAACCTCCGCGAACTTTTCGAACTCGACCGGCTTTACCAGGTAATTGTTGCAGCCCAGCTCGTAGCTGCGCGCTATTTCCCTGGGGTCGTCGGTGGTGGTAAGCATTATTACGGGCATATTTTTCAGGCGCGGGGTCTCTTTAACCCGGCGCAGCACCTCCATGCCGTCCATGCCGGGCATGCGGATGTCCAGCAGCAGCAGGTAGGCCTTGCCGGCTTTTATCTTGGAGTCCGTGTCGTTCCCGGAAAGGAAATCCCAGGCTTCCTTGCCGTCCCTGAACCGGATGACGGGGTTGCTGACCCCCGCGCTTTCGAAGCGTTGCTGAATAAGGAGGGCGTGCCCGTCGTCGTCCTCCGCCATCAGTATGGTAACGCCGTTGTCGTTCTGCATCAGCTCCCCCCGGCCGGCAGTTCCAGATAGAACACCGAGCCTTCGCCTTCTTTGGATTCAACCCTGATGTCGCCGCCGTTCTTTTCCACCATACGTCTTACCATGGGCAGGCCTATGCCTTCGCCTTTCTTCGCAGGGGCCCTGTCCTGCCTGTAAAACACGTTCCAGATCTTCTTTATCTCGTTCTCCGGAATGCCGGAAGCGTTGTCCGCCACGCTATAGCGGGCCATCCCGCCGGCGGCTTCCCCCTTCACGGTGATCAGCGGGGCGCGGTCTTTATGGCGGTATTTTATCGCGTTGTCCAGCAGATTCATGAAAATCTGGCTTACAGCGGCGCGGTCGGCCTTGCATGCCGGCAGCGGCCCGGTTTTAATTGCGCCGCCCGCCTCCGTTAACTGGAAGTTCAGCGAGCTGATGGCCGCTTCTATTATACTATTCATGTCCAGCGTTTCTGGCCGCATTTCTACCCGGCCCGCGCGCGATACTTTAAGCAGGGCCGTTATCAGCGCGTCCATCTTGCGCGAGCTTGAAAGTACGAAGTTAAGCGCTTTTGGTATATGCTCTCCGGTCAAAGGCTCCAGTTCGTCCTTCAACTCCCGCGGCAGCTGCGCCGGGAGCAGGGCCTTGCGCATTTCTTCGAAATAGGTCTCCAGGTTCTGGCTGAAGCCCTGTATGTTCACCAGCGGGGTGCGCAGGTCGTGCGTGGTGATGTACAGGAAATTCTCCATCTCCTGCTTTTTGTCCAGCAGGTCCCGGTTGACTCTTTCAAGTTCCAGTTCGGCCAGCTTGCGGGCGGTAATGTCCGTAAGGCAGCCGCGGACGATCAGCCCCTGCCCTTTGGCGTCCCGTTCTACAACCTGCCCCGTCACTGTCAGCCAGCGCGCCGGTCTGCCTTCGTGGACGACCCTGAAATCGAAAGTGTATTTGTCGGGGCCGCCGGGGGCCGCCGACTTCATTATCATTGCGTTGGAATAGCCGCGGTCGTCAGGATGCGTTGCGTTGAGGAAAGTGTTTATATCCCACCTGGCCTGGGGTTCAAGCATATAGAGGCCGTCATGGTTGGCGGAACGCGACATGGTGTTTTTCTTAAAATCGTATTCCCAGACCGCCACATTGGCCAGTTCCGTGGAAAGCCGCAGCCGTTCCTCGCTTTGAGTTATTGCCAGCGCCATACTTTTTTTCTCGGTGATATCCTCCACCCGGCCGACCAGGCGGAGGGCTTTGCCCGCGCCGTCGCGCAAGACTTCGGCCAGGGCGTGGATATTTCTTACGCTCCCGTCCTTCCTGACTATCCTGTATTCCAGGTCATAAGGGCGCTTCCCGTCAATGGCGTCCCTGAATACGGAAAGTATGTGCCCGCGGTCTTCCGGGTGGACGGTGTTCTCCACGAAGTGCTTGAATACCAGCTCCACGGGCATTGCCGGGTCCACGTCGAAAATCCGGAACATATTATCCGACCAGGCCGCGGTATCCGTGGCCACCGTGTATTCCCAGCTCCCTGTGCCGCCTATCCTCTCGGCCTCGGCCAGCCGGTGTTCGCTCTTCCGCACCAGCTCTTCCGCCCGTTTGCGCTCGGTAATGTCCTGGAGGAAGCCGTAAACGCGGCGGCCCGGCAGATCCGCCCTGCCGATGGTGTGCACCGCGCGGCGGTTGCCTTTGCCCGTTATTATTTCAAGGTCAAGGTCAAAGTTCTCGCCCGCCTCGAGAGCGCGCTTAAGGGCCTGCTCCAGAACGGGCTTGCTTTCTGGCGTGTAGAAATTAGCGGCGGTTTGTATGTCCAGCGCGGAAGCGGTGTCGAATTCATGTATGCGGTACACCTCCCGCGTCCAGGCCAGTTTGCCGGTATCTATATTGAACTCCCAGCCTCCAACTTTGCCGATCTGTTCGGTTTCCGCAAGTAAATACCTGCTATTCGCCAGCGCTGCCTCGGCGGCTTTCTGTTTGTAGCGTAAGAGAAGGTAAACCAGTGCGTAAATAAGCCCAGAGAGCAGCAGCACCTCCGCAAGCGCGAGGCGCTCTTTCGCTTTAACGGGGGCCAGTACCTCGTCCCGGTCTATCTTGGTCACGACCGACCGGTCGGAATCCCCCAGGGCGCCTATAGCGCTGAAAACCCTTATTCCGCGGTAATCCACGCCTTCAAAAAAACCTGAACGCCCGGTAAAGGCGGCGGCCGCCGGCAGGTTTTTTTCTGAAAGGGGCCGCTTAAGTTTCAGGGCCGAGTTTTTTATGTGCTTGAGTTTGTTCAAATAAAGCACCTTATCCCCCTCCCGGCGCACCAGGAGCGTTTCGGCCGATCTGAAAAACAGCGGAGTCGCTTTTATCAGGGGATAGAAATCGGTTTCAGGGTCTATGAGCGCGACTACAACACAAAGTGTTTTCCCGCTTTTTCCACCTCTGAATACGGGGGAAACCAAGGCCATGCGCGGGCGGCCGTCCTCCGCCAGATAAAGGTCGGTCAGCGAGGGTTCTCCGTTGTCGGCCGCCTGCGCAAAGGCCTTGAGGGGAACTTTTTGTCGTACCGGCGAAAAGCCCGCCGTTGCCGCTATTGTGGCGCCTTCAGGCGACATAATGGCCATTGCGCTATACTTCTCCTGTTTCGCGAAGTCTGTAAGCCAGGCCGCCAGTTGCCGGCGCCGCGAGCCCGGGTTCGAAATTTCCTGCAGAACAATATCACCCAGGAAGGAATGCTGGGAGAGGCGTACGGCCTCACGCCGCTGTGCGTTCAGCCAACTGCGCAGCTGCCTGGTTTTATAAGAGTTTATTGTGTTAAGCCCTTCGCTGATGTTCTTAACGGCCTCTTTGTGGTAGGCGGCCGCCACAAAAAGCCAGAGCGCCAGCGCCGCCGCAAGGGTTAGCAGCGCGTAGCCCGCCGCGCGGCTGAAAAATACGCGCGCGAAGGAGCCTCCGCGGGGCCGGCCCGCGTCATGGAATCTGGGAACTATATTACGGACATCCACCTGGAACGTCCCCCCTTAACCTTGTACAGCTCTTTACGGTCTAACCCTGGCCGTAAGAGCTCTGCTGCCGCCTCCGCAGAAAAACTTCGGGGTGGACTTCGCTAACCCGCGTCACCCCGGGCACAATAAACTTCTTCCCAGGGGAACAAATCAGGATCTTCGGGACAAAGTCAGGCACTACTTTGCCCCACACCCCGCGGATCCTTTATGAGTACCGTTCCCCCGTCTTTGCCGGCGGTGTCCCGCTCTTATACGAAGGAGAAACTTATCACCCTCGCCCGCCGCTTAAAGAACTGGATTTATTATATATAGATTCCACCCCCGCCCGCCAGCAAATTTTGTTCCGGAAAATCAGGTCGCGGCACGGGCCTGTTCCCGTAATGTCCAACGGCGTCTGGTGGCCTGTGGACAAAGCCGCTGGAAGGGAGGAACTGCCGGTCTGCTTATTCCAGCGCCGGCAGGTTCTTTACCAGGGAATCCAGTACATTAAAAATGAATTCCCTGGTTTTTTCCGGCTGCGCGTTGAGCAGAAGGTTTATCTTCCGCTCCCAACCGGCGGCGGTTTCTTTATCCTGCGCCCGCATCAGCTCGCCAGGCAGGGTTTGAAGGGCCGCGGAGAGCTTGTCAAGCGTAAATACGCTAAGCTTCCTTTCCCCTCTTTCTATCAAACCCAAAAACGAGGGAGTGATCTCCGCGAATTCGGCAAGTTTTTCTATTGAGAGCCTGCGGGCTTTGCGCTCTTCGCGCAGGCGGCGGCCTATGAGCACATAGATGTCTGACATCGGTGTAATATCCTATCATAGGCGTTGTCTGCCCGCTATGAACCATAAGTACCAATTATACTATACTACAAGCATTGACAACCGCCTGTTTCTCTGCAATAATGCTTAAGAAGGGCCGGGTTGTGACCCCCCTAACCCAACCCCCCAGGCGCCCAGGGCGCCGCGCAGCCCGGCCCCCCGGTTTTGTGGCTGTTTCCGGTTTTTTGCGCAACCGCGCGGTTTTTGTGGTAAAACGACAGCTGGTAGGGGCTGCCTTGGCATTCACCGTCAGTCCGTTATAAACTCTCTCTCCCAGCTTCCCGCGGAACAAACCGGGTGATTTGTTTTGCGTGGGTTGCACGGCGCGGGCTTGGGCCGGATCGGGACCGTCCAGGTACGCAACCGATCAAGGGGAGATAGAGATAAAGGCAGCCAGGGCTACGGCGACCAATGGCAGGTAAAGAAGAAAAATGCGCCGGCGGCGGGAATCCCGGCGATAAACTGATACTCATTGTTGACGACGGTGAGTCCGTGTGGGACCTGCTTTACTATGTCGTGCGCAGGGAAGGGTTCAGGACCGAGCAGGCCGCGGACGGCAAAGAAGCGCTTGATAAAGCCAGGCTGCTGCGGCCCTCGCTGATACTTCTTGACCTGATGCTGCCCAGACCGGGCGGTTACGAAATCCTGCGCGAACTCCAGGACGGCGACACCGCCGATATTCCCGTGGTGCTCTTGTCCAGCCGCGGCATGGACCGTTCCACGCCGGAAATACTGAAGCAGGAACCTAACCTGAAAGATTTTATGCAGAAACCGATAAGCCCTCCGGCCCTTGCCGCCCGCCTGCATGCGCTCCTTAAAACGCGTCCGCGCGCAAAAAAGGCGAAGGAATAACGCCTGTTATTGCGGGAACTGCGATAGCTGAAGTTCCTAAGGAATGACGGCGCTTTTTAAGATCGCCCGTAAACCGCGAAAAGACGGACTCCAATCTGCGTTCCGCCTCCGCTTATCGCCCGGTTCGACGCCGAGGCGGCCGGCGCTTTGGGGATGTGCGATTCCGCGGCCGCTCAGGATTTTCTGCTCAGAAACGCCAGGGAGCACGCAAGCTCCTATGTGCGCCACGTCTGTATAGCACACCTTAACGCGCCGTTCACCGGGGAGAAGACGGACCTGCTGATAAACCGGCTTGAGACCGGCACGCAGAACGAGCAATTCATAGCCGCCATGAAGGTGAAAGAGTTCCGCGTGGCCCGCGCGGCCCCTGCGCTCAGAGCCCTGCGCGCCGCTACCGCGGACATGGTTCTGAGCAGGGTCCTCGACGAGGCGCTTTCCGTCCTGAGGGCCGGCGGGCCGGAGCCGCTTTTCCCTGCGCCGGCACCAGCCCGCCTCCTGCGAAACGGTCCCCCGCGCGGTGATTTAGCCCCTAAAAAATAAAACCGCCGGGCTCCCGGCGGCTTTATGGATAATCAGCCCAGCGCCCCCGGAATTATTCGCAGAGCCACTGGTTCTGCTCGAAATCCTGCGCCCACCCGCGGGATCCCCTGAGGAGACATATTATTAGAAGCCATCCAAAAACCTCTCCGCGCCTGCAAACGCGGTTTTTGGCCGCCTGCGACGTTACTCCTCGCTCATAAATCCCTTATGGGCCCGCATGCGTGTAGGCAGCACGGCCCAGTCCGTTATAGGTCCATTCCCCCGGCGGTGCTGGGCCTATTGACGCTTGGCGGACGCCGTCAGGCAGGGTAAACTAGAAGCATCACGCAGACGAGAAGGAGATTCTAATCCATGTCGAAGATCCTACTGCCGCTCCTTATATCCGCCCTTTTCCAG